>VGCI01000005.1:50000-148815 GCA_016870095.1 Alphaproteobacteria bacterium
CTTGAAATATATGTTTTTTATGCCCATATTTTTATAAAGGGCACTTTAATTATTAAGTAAAGAGCATTCCAAGCTATTTATTTAATGAATGCAGATAAAAATAATGTATATTAAAAAATTTATTTTAGGTATTCCAATACTGGCATCATCCTTAATGATGGAGATGGTGCCCACTTTTGCCATAGATACACTCTCTTCTGATTGTTCACAAATACAGTCAAGGCAACGATCATTGAATCCTTATGAAAGACCTAATGATCTTCAAAGGGATATCAATTCAACGCATACCAGTCTCCTTTCATTTCAACCCCAGTGGAATTATAACGGGTCTAGTTCTTATACCATAATGAGCATTGATTGTGCGTATATGCTTAAATCACTTATACAAATCTCTACGAATCAAAAGCAATTTTATGTTCTTGATATTGGAGCTGGTAATTTTTCTTGGGGAAATAGAACTGTTGATTTTATTAATGAGCAATCTGACCTTCCGGAAGATATTATCGTTCATGTTATTAGTGTTACAGGAGAAAATTATGGTGGTCAGTCGGTTGAAAAGATTGGAAAATGTAAACGTTATAATATTGATGCCTTTAAAATTGAAGATTTATATAAGGGCCTTACTCAACTTATGAGCCAATTTGATCTGAATTTGCATAATATTTTTGATCTTATTATTTCCTCATATACATTCATTCATTTACATGACCCAGTGGGAACTTTTGTTCAAGCCTATAATTTTCTGCGACCAGAAGGAGGAATAATATTATTTCATGGCTTCCCTGTGTATTATGGGCCAAACGTACACTATTTTCTACATTATCCAATGATAGAATTCCTTTTGAGCACTAGGGTTCCTTTCCTTGTAGGACATGCAGATGGCCGTGATATACCCCCATTTTTAATGAAACGCCAAAATAATAAGCCATTATCACTTTCGTTAGAGTATGCAGGAACTCATTATGTACAAGTTGCCAACACTTCACGAAAGCCAGTAGCGTATTTTAATAAGCTTGAGATAATTGAAGTTCCCTCCCTAAACTTGCCAACTTGGCAAACAGGCGCTATACACGGCGATCGTCATTTATTTGAATGGGTATGGACACACTCGCCTCAATGGCAAACGAAGAGAGTTGTCTGGCAACCATTGCTTGGCAGTGAAGAAGAGGGCAAACTGAATCAAATTGAAAAAATACCTCCCCCTTTATTTCATGCCGTAGACACCAATGATCAAGAGGTATTAAGCAGGCTATTCGCAGAAGGTGCGGATGTAAATCAAAGAAATGCTATGGGCATACCCTTAATATTTACAACATGTATTAAAAATATGCAGATATTCTTACTCAATCAGACGGGATTTGATCCCAACGCAATGAATATAAATGGAGATTATGTCATACATCATCTTGAAGGTAAGGCACTTCTTCACCTTATGCGTATGAAACCAAAGTTAGATGCACAAGATCGCTTTGGTGATACAGCTCTTCATAAGGCTATCACAGATGCAAAATATAGAAATAGTCGACTACAGGATATTGGATTACTTCTTAAAAATGGGGCAAATTCCACAATTCGAAATCTTAAAGGGGAAACGCCGTATGATTTGAGGGAAGCTCGAATTGAGGCTACGGCTCAAATCATTAATGAATTTACAACATCCCAGGCGAGGGAGGAATATAAAAATTAAAATTTAAAATGGGGGTAGGGTAAGGAATATTGCTACCCCTTACTCTAGGTATAATGGTTGACTAGTTAATAGTTGAATTTATAGGGAATAACTCTTCAGCCCTTACAGAGAAAAATTTGTGTTATAATACCAATATAAGGGGTCAAGCCTTTCTATGAGTGAAAATACTTCTTCATTATCATGTGTGTATATTTCAGAATTTATAATGGTTCGGGCACCTGTTTGTATAAATCTTGAGACAATATGTGGAATTTTTATACCAGGTTCTTTTTTCAGCAGGGTATGAGCATAAGATATGAAAGTTAATGCAGGACAAAGACTCCCTAAAACTGAAGTGAGTTTTTTGAGGGAAGATTTTTCTTTCTTTGCAATTTCAAAAAACTCTATGGCTTTTTCTAATGGTGAAGGATCTGAGAAAGTTTGCATATGGGGTAAGGAGGATACCAGGTCGGGTGTTTTGCGAGTCTCATCAGCAGCGTGAGATCTAAGTTGTAAGACACTAAAAGTTAACAAAAATACATAAGTAGGCGTTCCTTTAAATTTTGTAATGTAGGTATATGTTTGATATTTACTTATATTTCATATATATTAACTTATTGCAAATATTTTATATTTAGATAAATTTAAAAAAATATATAGTAAAAATTATTTATAGTTAATTTTGTAATTTCAAATCATATTACTTACACTAATAATGTCTTACTTTTTGTCCTCCATTAATTTTATAAATTCATCTTCAATTAAAGTCGTAACGCCTAAGTCTTTGGCATTTTTTGCTTTTGATCCTGCATCAGCCCCAACAATAACGTAATCCGTTTTATTGGTTACGTTCCCTGTTACTTTGGCGCCCAACCGTTCTGCACGGGCTTTGGCTTCTGCACGACTCAGTGTTGGTAAAGTTCCTGTAAACACAATCGTTTTTCCAGTTAGTTGGGAAGGTGTTGAGGCTTCAACAATAAAGTTGGGAATATTTAATATCTCGCTTAGTGTTCTGATAATTTCATCGTTATGAGGTTGTTGAAAGAATTCCACCAGATCTGTCGCTATATTTGTTCCTATTCCTTCGAGGGACAATAGCTCTGACCAGGGCTCACCATTTTTATCATGAGCTAAAATCATTTGTTCGCGAAAATGAGTGAGAGAGCAATAATTCCACGCTAACAGTTTGGCGGTTACGATTCCGATTTGCGGGATGCCTAAGGCATAAATGAATCGATCTAAAGAAATGGAACGGCGCTGCTCAATGGCTTCAAACAAATTTTTGACGGATTGGTCGCCCCAGCCCTCTTTATTTCGTAAAGGAGTTAAGGACTGCCGATCCCGAGCTGCAAGGGTGAAAATATCTATTGGAGATCGAATAAGATTCTCTTGATAAAAGGCTTCAATGTGCTTTTCTCCTAGACCTTCAATATCAAAAGCCTGCCGGGAAACAAAATGTTTGAGTCGTTCCACAGCTTGGGCAGGGCAGACAAGACCGTCCGTACATCGACGGGCTACTTCTCCTTCTGTGCGGATAGCTTTGCTCCCACAGATAGGGCACGTTTGTGGGAAAATGTACGAAAGACTCGATGAGGTCCGCTTTTCCGGAAATACTCTCACCACTTGGGGAATGACATCGCCAGCCCGTTGAATTTCGACATGATCGCCAATGCGAATATCCTTTCGCGCAATCTCATCTTCATTATGAAGTGTCGCTCGCTGAACAACGACTCCGCCAACCGTCACGGGTTTTAAGACGGCTACGGGCGTTAAAACGCCTGTCCGCCCAACCTGTATAAGGATATCTTCTAAGATGGTTTCCGCTTTTTCGGCGGCAAATTTGTGAGCTATAGAATGGCGAGGGGTACGTCCAACAGTACCTAAACGACGTTGCCAATCAAGGTTATTAACTTTATAGACGACACCATCGATGTCGAAATCTAATTCGGCACGCATGGCTTCAAGTTTATGATAGTAGCTCATCAAGCCGCTTTCATTATCACAGATTTGTCGCAAAGTCGTTACGGAAAATCCCCAGCGTTTTAGAGACTCAAGAAGCGAGCTTTGGGTATTATCGTTATGTCCAGTTAATGTTTCGTAAGCATAAGCAAAAAAATGTAACGGACGTTTGGCCGTGATCTTGGGATCAAGCTGGCGGACTGAGCCAGCGGCCGCATTGCGAGGGTTCGCAAACTCAGCCTCGCCCTTTGCTATACGCGCCCTATTTAGAGTCAAAAAATCATCTCGACGCATGTATACTTCACCCCGAATTTCTAGGTTGGGGGGGGCATTCTTATCTTGCAAAATGAGCGGTATGCCTTTAACGGTGCGTAAGTTAGCCGTAATGTCCTCTCCCTCGCTGCCATCGCCTCGAGTCGCGCCTAAAACAAAACGCCCATCTTGATAATGGAGAGAAGCAGACAGCCCGTCTATCTTGGGCTCAGCCACCATTTCAATTGATTGATCGGCAGGCAACTGAAGAAAGCGACGAACGCGGTTTAAAAAATCAATAACCTCCCCCTCAGTAAAAGCATTATCCAATGATAACATCGGTGCCCGATGTTTCACTTTTTTGAAGCCAGAAGCTGGGGCTGCTCCCACCCGATGAGATGGGCTGTCGTCGCGTCTTAAATCGGGAAACCGTTTTTCTATGGCCCGATTGCGAGCAATCAGTACGTCGTAATCAGCATCGCTAATTTCTGGGGCATCCTGTTGATGGTACAAATGATCATGATAAGCGATAACTTTCGCTAAATTTGCTAGCTCTTCAATCGCTTGTTCACGACTTAATTGTTCCACAGGAGGAGTTAAATTCATCAAATTTTCTTTATCAGGTATTATTATTTGGGCAAATAATAGCGGAATCTGTGTCTTCTGGACAGAGGGATTATGGGTTGGGTAATAGGACATTTATGTGCACCAAATTATTGTTTATCAATAATAATTAATTGGCAAAGATTTTTCTAGAATATCAAGTTGATCCAAACTCCAAAATCAGGCACCTTGATAAGGATAGATAATATTATAAGGCAAAAGAACAATGAAAATTGTCACATGGAATGTCAATTCAATTCGACCTCGATTGGACAACGTTTTGGTATGGCTAAAAGATGTAAATCCCGATATCGTCCTTCTTCAAGAACTGAAATGTGAAGAAGGTGCTTTTCCGAGTGGGCCCATTGAGGATTTAGGGTACAACCTCGCCATCGCGGGCCAGAAAACCTACAATGGTGTGGCAATTTTAGCGAAATCCCCTATAGAAGATGTTACGCGAGGATTACCCACGTTCCCAGAAGATGATCACTCTCGTTATATTGAAGCGGTAGTCGGTACAGTTCGAGTGGCGTCCGTCTACGTTCCAAATGGTCAGACAGTCGGGGCAGATAAATATCGCTATAAATTAACCTTTTTAGAAAGACTTCGGCACCATCTTGCGTCTCTTTTAATGTTTGAAGAAGCCACCATTATTGGAGGTGATTATAATATTGCTCCTGAAACGCGAGATGTCAGTGAGCCCGAAAAATGGGAAGGGGAAATTTTGTGTTCTCCAGCAGAGCGCCAACACTTTCAATCAATACTTCATTTAGGATATCATGATGCTTTGCGCATTCATCATCATGGAAAAGGTCCCTTTACCTGGTGGGATTATCGCAGTGGGGCTTGGCAAAGAGATGAGGGTTTAAGAATTGATCATTTTTTACTATCCCCTTTGGCGGTTGATCGTGTGCAAGACTCTGGTGTTGATCGTGATCCTCGTGCTAAAGAAAAAGCATCGGATCATGCTCCTGTATGGTGTATTTTAAATTAATTGAAGGAAAAGCATTTATGGAATTATCAGCAAAACAGGTGGCCAGAGTGGCTTCATTAGCAAGGATTCGGGTCGAAGATGAAGAATTGGTGGCAATTGGAAAGGAATTATCCGGTATTTTTCATTGGATCGATCAATTGGAATCTGTAGATGTGGCCGGGGTCGACAATTATACCGACGCTTACCCCTTAACTGTGCCAGAACGAGACGATATTGTTGATGATGGCAATTGTGTAGAAGATATCCTGGCAAATGCGCCCGACAAAGCTCACAATATGTTTTCCGTTCCAAAAGTTGTTGAGTAGGAGATAGAGAATGACGACTTCATTGACAACTTTATCTTTAACAGGGGCCCGTGAAGGTCTTTTGAAAGGCGAATTTACTTCTGTTGAACTTACTAAAGCTCATCTTGCTGCTATGGATGGGAAGCAAAATCTTAATGTCTATATCACAGAAACAGCAGATCTAGCTTTGGCCCAAGCAGCTAGCTCCGATGAAAGGATTGCCAAAGGTTCAGCGGGAGCGTTGGAAGGCTTGCCAATCGGCATCAAAGATCTGTTTTGTACGAAAGGTGTGCGTACAACGGCTGGTTCAAAGATTCTTGATAATTTTGTTCCGCCTTATGAATCAACAGTAACTCAGAATCTTTGGAATGCTGGCGCGGTTATGCTTGGCAAAGTAAATATGGATGAATTTGCGATGGGGTCTGCAAATTTGAATAGTGCGTATGGTCCCGTTATTAATCCTTGGCGAAGAATTGATGATCCCACCAAAGATTTGGTTCCTGGAGGCTCTTCAGGTGGGTCTGTTGCGGCGGTAGCCGGTCATATGGCGTTGGCAGCAACAGCTTCTGATACAGGGGGATCTATCCGTCAGCCCGCCGCATTTTGTGGATTAGTGGGTATAAAGCCAACTTATGGATTATGTTCCCGTCGAGGTATGATTGCTTTTGCGTCTTCTCTTGACCAGGCAGGCCCGGTTGCCAGAACAGTTCGAGATGCAGCTCTTATGACTCAAGTCATGGCCAGTTATGATCCGTGGGATTCAACATCCCTAAACGTTGAAATTCCTGATTATTTGGCTAATATCACTAGCGATATAAAAAAGTTACGCATTGGCTTGCCAAAAGAGTATCGGGAAAACTTGTCGCTAGAAATGAGTGACCTTTTGCAAAAAGGGATAGATTGGCTCACCGCTGCAGGAGCTACCATCCACGATGTTTCTTTACCTATGTCACCCTTTGCCCTCCCTACCTATTATGTTATAGCACCGGCAGAAGCATCTTCAAACTTATCAAGATATGATGGGGTGCGTTATGGATTGCGTGTTCCCGGAACAACTTTGGACGCGATGTATGAAAATACCCGTCGTGAAGGTTTTGGAGCAGAAGTGCGACGAAGGATTCTTATTGGAACCTATGTGCTATCAGCAGGCTACTATGACGCTTATTATTTAAAAGCTCAGAAAGTGCGCACACTCATTGCTAAAGATTTTGAACGTGTCTTTGAGCAAGTCGATGTACTTTTAACTCCAACAACACCAACAGAGGCCTTTGCCATTGATGAAAAGCCAATGGATCCCGTAACAATGTATTTGAATGACATTTTTACTGTGACCGTAAATTTGGCGGATTTACCCGGTATTTCGGTTCCGGTTGGCTTGTCAAAGTCTGGCTTGCCTCTTGGGTTACAACTTATTGGCCCCAAACTTTCAGAGCAGCGCTTATTTAATACCTCTTTAGCATTAGAAGAAGCCGCTGACTTTGAAGGCCAAGTCAAAATGATTCGAAAAGGAGTTTAAAGCAATATGTCGAAGAATTTGATTGAAGGAAAAACAGGTCTTTGGGAAGTGGTTATCGGTTTAGAGGTTCATGCCCAAATTATTTCTAATTCAAAACTCTTTTGTGGGGCTTCAACAGATTTTGGCGCCGAACCAAATACTCAAGTTGGTTTTTTTGGGGCCAGTATGCCTGGCATGCTTCCTGTCCTAAATCATCGCTGTGTAGATCAAGCTATCAAAACGGGCTTAGGTTTGAATGGGAATGTAAATTTAATATCTGTATTTGATCGTAAAAATTATTTTTATGCTGATTTGCCTTCAGGTTATCAAATTTCACAATTTACCCGACCCATTGTTACGGGGGGGTATATAGATCTTGATTTGGAAGGTGAGGAATCAAAACGAATCAACATTACCAGAATTCATATGGAACAAGATGCGGGAAAAAGTATTCATGATTTACATCCTCAAAAAACATATATAGACCTCAATCGGTCGGGTATAGCATTGATGGAAATTGTATCCGAGCCAGAAATTCGTTCTCCTGCTGAAGCCATGGCTTATATGAAAAAATTACGAACGATTCTCAGATACCTTGGCACTTGTGATGGTAACATGGAGCAGGGGAGTATGCGAGCAGACGCAAACGTTTCCTTGCACCGTCCAGGAACACCCTTTGGAACAAGGACAGAAATTAAGAATGTTAACTCCATTCGGTTTGTCGGCCAGGCAATTGAATACGAAATTCATCGCCAACTTCAAATTTTGGAAGATGGAGGGGAAATAGCTCAAGAAACAAGATTGTTTGATTCTACAAAAGGCGAAACACGTTCTATGCGCAGCAAGGAAGATGCCCACGATTATCGTTATTTTCCTGATCCTGATTTGCGCCCTTTACGCTTAACGCAAGAACGTATTGAAGCTGTTCGTGCAACAATGCCTGAACTACCGGATGTTAAGAAAGCAAGATTTATAGAAGAATTTGGGTTATCCGCCTATGATGCTGGGGTTATGGTGGGAGAACAAGAAATTGCGGCGTACTATGAACAAGCTGTAGCAGCTTCTAAGGCAAAGGACCGTGCACAAGCAGCAAAAATGATTGCAAACTGGCTTATGGGCGAGGTTTTCGCGGTTTTGAATCGTGACAACAAAACCATTGAGACCATGAATTTGTCCCCTCAGCACTTAGCTGAGTTGGTTGACTTGATTCTTGATGATACCATCTCGGGTAAAATTGCTAAGGATGTCTTTTCCAAAATGTGGGAAAGCGGCACCGCACCTGCTCGTATTGTCGATGAATTGGGATTGCGCCAAATATCGGATACAGGTGCCATTGAAAGTGCGATTGATGATCTTTTGCAGCGAGATGCTGCTAAAGTTGTTGAATATAAAAGTGGAAAAGAACAGTTGTTTGGCTACTTTGTAGGTCAAATCATGAAGGTTATGCAAGGCAAAGCCAATCCAGGTGTTGTCAATGAACTCCTAAAAAAGAAACTTGGTTAAGAGAGGTTTTGTCTTTCACGCCATAATGGACAAAAGAATCAATTGTAGTGCCAGAAAAATGCTAAGAAAAAAAATGGCGTCCCCAACGGGATTCGAACCCGTGTTGCCGCCTTGAAAGGGCGGTGTCCTAGGCCAGCTAGACGATGGGGACAGCTTCCTCGTTTTTAGCTGTATACGGAAATTAAATCAAGTGCTTTGATAGTGTTTTGCAAATATTTGTTTATTGGGTTGAGAATAAATGCTCAACCCATAAAAATGATTGCATCAACTCGTTCTCGTTGATGTCTGAACAGAGGCAACTTGAGAAGGTGAAGTTGCAATTTCAGCAACTTCTTTTTCAATTTGCGCTTTAACTCTATGGAACTCGGCTAAATCCTTTTGGTTCAACTTTGTTGTAGGTAACAATTTTAGTCCTTGTGGATTAACATGAACACCATTGTGTATGACTTCATAATGAAGATGGGGGCCCGTTGTCCGACCTGTTCTGCCAACTTTACCAATCAATTGATTTTGGCGAACATATTGACCTACCTTGACGTTCATAGAACTTAAATGGGCATAGGCTGTTACATATTCTTTATTGTGCTTTATTTGAATGATGTTACCATAATGGCCCCAGGTTGATGCTTTAATGATGACACCGTCACCAGCCGCACGTACCGGCGTCCCTATGGGCGCCCCAAAGTCGACGCCTTTATGATTTCGAGAATAACCGGAAGGATGCCAAGCCCGTCGTCCAAACTTTGAGGTCAGACGCATTTTTGAGGGATCCATAGGGGTTTGCAACAATGTTCTGACAACATTCATACCATTTGGATCATAATATCCAGCTGTTCCCTTTACAGGTTGGAATCGGTAGACACGACGCACATTGTTTTTTCCGCTATTCTTGCCTCCCGGAGCAAAGGAAACAAATTTTAAATTATCAGATCTCACAACATTTCCATTTGTGTCTTGGTAGACATCGTAAACGATGGTAAACGGATCTCCTCGGGTAGGGTCGTGTTGCCAATTAATATCATAGGCAAGTGCATTAATGGCTTCACGGACAACTTGAGGGGGCACACCTCTTTTAAGAGCAGCTGCATAAAAACTAGAATCAATAGTTCCCATGACTCGTTTTTGAACCTTTTTAAGAGCAATCTGATATTGTTTTGCAGAGAAAACACCATCTTCAGCAGCGAGGGCAATTTCTTTATCGTGAGCTGATTTGAGAGACAGAGACAACAAAGTGGACTCATTCTTTGTAGAATCTTTGCGATATCGCACATTCATTTCCTGTCCAACTTTTAGCTCACGAAGGTCGTAAACGCGCTTTAACGCTTCAATAGCTCGCACAGCTTCTTCCCGAGGAACGCCAATTTTCCCTAACATAGACATCATTGTGTCACCGCTAGAAATTTGTAAAATAGAGTCTTTTTCTTGAGTTTCTTGAGGACTTTCAGATGGACTAGATATTTGTTCCGCAAGTTCAGATAAGTCGTTAGGCGGTGTAGATGGATCTTTTTGTATAGTAATGAGTTCTTGGGTGACGCCGCTCACGATTTGCGGGGTTGATTGATATTCATGAACAGCAATGCCAGTGGCAATAAGAAGAAAACATAATCCCGAGAGTTGGGGACGAGAAAAAGATATCATATAACACCCCTCAAGAATAAAAAAACTTTACATCCCATAAATCAACCACTAGGGGGAGGTAAACACATACATAATAGTTAACAAAAGGTTAACATATTCATCTAAACATGCCAAGTCTATGCAGGTTTGTCAACTATTAGCAGGCTTCGTGTTTTATATATTTTGTTGAAATATATGAAATTTGCAGTTAGAAATTTGAAAGAAAAACTATATTAATCAATTTATTCAAATAACTACCTTAAAATTAATTTTTAGTATCCCCAGAGCAATAGAAAAACATTTTTTTATACTTTTTCGAGTTGGGATTTAGAGACATCATCCTCAAGGATTTGTGTTGTTTCATTTGAGGACACACTATTCTTCAGTGTCGTTAAAACCATGGTATCAAGTTCACTTTGTGAACATAAGCCGAGCTGCACGGGACTACGCGGTTTAATATTATTTGTATTCCAATGCGTACGGGTGCGAATGGATTTAATCATCGGTTTTGTTGTTCCAAGCAATTGACAAATCTGAGAATCCGTCAAATTTGGATGGAATTTTAACAGCCAGGCAATTGCATCTGGGCGATCTTGTCGCTTGGATACGGGTGTGTAGCGTGTTTTTTTCTTCCCCAACAATGAATCAGCTGTTACCGGGGGTGTTAACTGAAGGTGTGCTGTTGAGTCAACTTCACATCTCTTAATTTCTTCAGCAGTTAATTGTTGAGATGAAATAGGATTAAAACCAACCATACCTGTTGAGGATTCACCATCTGCAATGGCTTGAATTTCTAGGGGATGTATATTACAAAATTCAGCGATTTGGTCAAACGTTAAACTTGTATTCTCAATCAGCCAAACAGCGGTTGCTTTAGGCATCAAAGGCGTCGGCATTGTAACTCCTAACAAATTAATTTGGACATCATTATGCTTTTTTACTACTACGCTTTAGGAGAAATAGCTATCGTTTTCTTCTGTCCTGGCTTAAAAAAGAAGAGGATTGCCATAGCAAGTCCTGCAACCAGAAAACTCATCTTGAACGCAGCACTTTCTCCGTAAAAATGAGCAAGCGAACCACCGGCTAATCCAGCCCCGATGGTTGAAATTCCACTGATAACATAAAACATACTAAATGCCGTACCGCGGAGGTCATCGGGAGCTATATCAGAAATGAGCGCGGCAAAAGTATTTTGAGCGATCCCCATTTGGCATCCCCAAAAAAGGACACCAATAAATAGAGTTGATAAGCTCGTGGCTGAGAAAATGAAAAAATCAGCAATCATTAAAATACCAATACCTACAACGAGCATTTTAAATCTTCCGATTCGATCGGACAAAATACCAACAGGGAAAGAAAATAGGCAGTAAGTTATATTATACACGCACATGATGAGAGGAGCATAACTTGTTGGTAATTTATAATTATGATGGGCATCTAAGACAATCAATGTTTCACTAACACGCGCTAGCATAAAAACAGCAACAATGATCATTAAGCACCAGAATTCTTTGCCCAGGCGTCTTAAGTCCGATAAATGGATAGGATGTCTTTCGCGATGATTGTTTATTCTTATATCAGTTTTATAGTGAGCATGTTTAGGCTCCTTAACGGCAAAGTATAGAATTCCAAAGGCAATAGCAGCCGGTATAGTTGCAATATAAAAAACAATCCTAAAATTATTTAAGGTGTAGATCATGGCTAACATACCCAGTACAGCTCCGATAGTTGAGCCAATAATGCCAAGACTACGTTGCAAACCATAGCAAGCCCCGCGATGATCTGGTGGTGCCACATCACCCACTAAAGCATCCCGCGGTGTTGCTTGGATACCATTTCCTAAGCGTTCAATGACGCGAGCCGCAAAAGCAGCAGAAAAACCTGTCGACATACCAATTAGAGGTTTGCTGATAACAGTTAAGCCATAGCCAATTAACATTATGCCTTTACGCTTTTTGAGATAATCACTTAAAATTCCAGAAAATAATTTCATAAAGAAGGAAGTGGCTTCAACGACACCTTCCAACAAACCAATCCAAACGGTTGATATTCCTATAGTGCTCATATATAGAGCGGAAAGACTGTAAACCATTATTACGGATATATTAATAAGACACATGGAAGCGCCTAACGCCCATATGTTACTAGGTATAATGGTTGGAGAAAAATAAGAAAAACGATAGATCGGAAGAATTGGAGAAATTGGTGGTGAAGATTGGTTTGGTGTGTCGTTTAGCGACATCCTATCCCCGCTTCAATCATAACATGCGTCCTTGCATTATTATTTGGCATATTATAGTGATGCTTTCGTATTTGCAAATGCAACACGATAATCAGCGATCAAAACACTCAAAATGCCAATGTATTTATATAGTAGGTATTATTTATAAAACCTAACAGGACCATACTCTATACAAATATTTTACGCAATAGGTTTGTTAGATTTATCTCTTTTTTTAGGCATAATGAAAACAAGGAAAAAGAGTGCGATGGCAGCGACGACAAAAGAGAAGAGATAGGTTGAACTTGAGCCAAATACTTGTGCAACAATTCCTCCACATGTGTTAGCTAAAAAGAGGGAGGCGCCACAAATGAGATAATATACGCTTAATGCTGTGCCGCGCAAATCGTCAGGTGAATTATCCGCTATAAGAGCAAGAAACATACTTTGGTGGATGCCCATCTGGAATCCCCAAATGGCAATACCAATAAAGACGCTTGTCAAATTTGTTGCCGTTGCCAAAATTAAGTCTGAGGCAATAAGCACAAGAAAACCTAGCGCCAATAGATGGTAGCGACTCATTCGATCTGACAGCATTCCTACAGGCAAGGAGGATGCGGAATGAGTTGCATTAAAAAGAAGAAAAATTATTGGTGCATCCGCTTCAAGTAGCCCAAAGTTCAGATGAGCATGCAGAACCATAAAGGGCTCACCGACTTGAGCAATCATAAAAATAGCCACAACCCCCATTAATGTCCAAAATTGCCGGCCTAAACGGGGCAAGTCTGCCCAGTGAATAGGGTGACGGGTTTGATGATCTTTCGGGTGAAGATTCTTTTTGGGTTCTTTCACAAAAATGAGAACAATGAGAACCGCTACTATAGCGGGAACTGTAGCGAGCCAGAAAAGTTGTTGATAGTTATTGCTCGTTCTATGCATGAAGTGCCAAGCAATAAAGGCCCCGGCAAAAGATCCAGCAATACCCAAGCCAACACGTAAACCATAACAAGCACCCCGACTTTTGGCAGGGGCAATATCAGCCACCAACGCATCTCGTGGTGTGGCTTGTATACCATTTCCAATCCGGGCAATGACCCGATATACAAAAACCCCACCAAAAGTGGCCCATAATGCAATAATAGGATTACTCAAAGCTATGAGGATATAACCAATGGTTACAAAGGCTTTTCTGCGGCGTAAATAATCACTTATGACGCCAGCAAATGTTTTAATGACAAAAGATAAACCTTCAATAAACCCTTCTAAAAGTCCAATCCAACCGATTTCTACACCTAAAGCCTTAAGATATACGGCTGCAATCGCGCGAACCATAACGGAAGAAGTATTAATAAAAAATACACCCCATCCGATACCCCAAATCTGTCTTGGAATTGAGAAATATGTCGATTGAGGGGATGGCAAAGTGGGCATCATCACTCCAGAAACCTTAAAATTAGTATTGAAGAACCCCAGCAAACATTTTTAGTGAAACGAAGCGACTCATAAGTGGATTATATTTCCTAACCTCAGGTATAAACCCCGGTCGGTTTCTCATTCTCTGTGTTTGTTGATAAAAGCAAGAAAAGTAGGTCATAGCTATTCAAACACTTCATTGTTAGAGGGTCTATTGACGGTCTTACCCTTAAAATTAGCAACCAGAAATTACCTATTCTTAATTGATTAATTCAACGAGCTTGCTTCTAAATGGGACATTGGCGCAAATGGAGGTTGTTTGTCAAGTGTTGTAGCGCTTTAAATTTAAGAGAATTTTTTACATCCCGATAATTTTTAAGCAGTTGATAAATGTTCTTTAAACTCTTCTAAAAGCTTCACGTAGAGATCTCGTTTGAAAGGCACAATAATCTCTGGAAGATCTTGAGGGTTTACCCACCGCCAGGCTATAAATTCAGGATGGCGGGTTTCAATATTAATCTCAGAATCAGAACCAAGAAATTTTACCAAGAACCATTTTTGAGTTTGCCCAAAAAAACATCCTCCCCATAATGTAGAGTAAAGTTCTTCAGGAAAGTCATAGGAAATCCAATCGTGGCTCTCTGCAATGAGACGCACATTGACGGTTCCAATTTCTTCTTTCATTTCTCTTAAAGCAGCCTGCCAAGGTGTTTCTATATGATCAATACCTCCTTGGGGCATTTGCCAGGTATTTGGGCCAATAAGATTGACTGAGTCCTGACGTTGACCAACCCATACCTTCGAATCATCATTTAAAATCATGATTCCCACACCTTTACGGTATTCTATATTATCCGGGTTGATGTGAATCCTGTCTTTGGACATCTATTTTACCTTGATCTTTGGGGCTTACCAAAGAATATTCTGGGTTTTTGAGCTCAGTAATCATCACAAGATTTATACCGCTTTTATCAAGTATTCCCACCCATTCTTGTAAATAGCTTATAAACAGTGGAATGGCAGGTACACTTATAACAATGATACCATTTTCTTGAGAATTTTGAATAATTTTTTTAAAAAAATCATCTCTTTCAGCTGTTGTTGTGGTTAGGGGAAGAGTGAGATCGACTTGAAAGCAAGGCGTATTTAGAACTTTACACGTACTTTGTACTTGTGAATAAATAGTTGTATTCGGATCCACAAATATCCGCCCCTGATTTTTAAGCTCAATCAAGATTGGCGTCAGATCAGTCGTAGATTTTGTGAATTTTCCCCCGTACTCTCCTATGACGGCTGTTCCTGGAGGAGTTTTTTCAAGAATGTTTTTTAGCTTCCTCATATTCTCTTCAGAATTCACCGCAGTCAAAAGCGTATAAGGTCCCGTATCTATCGTGGGATAAGAATTAGATTCCATAGGCAAAGCAACCATTGGTTGATATCCCTTAAGGGTGGCTTGTTCTAACTGCTCAGTAAGCTTAGGGCTATAAGGGCTATAGGCAAGAGATATTTTCCCTTTAAAAGATTCTAATACTTTATCAGTCCAAGCCTTATTAAGACCTAAGCCCGTGAGAATAATAGCAACACGTGCAGGCCGATCTTTCGAAGGAGACTGGGAAAATCGAGGGGGCAGGGCGGTTTTTAAAAGAGTCCATGGACTTTCTTCGTCTTTGGTATTTTCTTCATCACCATTCTCATTTTCCTCCTCTGCTTCGTCTTCTTTTTCTGTGAATGTGTTTGGGGCTTTTTCTTCGCTAGGGATTGATGTGCGAATTGAGGGGGAGGCAGTCTGTTCTTTTTTTGCCTCTTTTTTTCCTAATAAATAATGACTTGCGATGATCACAAGAATAATAAGCATCAATACGAATGGGTACGAAAAGTGAAAAAACTTGCGTCTCGTTTTTGCTGATGGGTGGGGGGGGGAGGATTTTTTTTTCATAAGCGCATTTTTACCACCCATAAACCTTGCAACAGATCTATGGCTCTTTGAAGTTGTTTATCGTCATTATCCGTGTTTTTTTCAATTTCTTTTAAAGGGTCGGATGGGGTGACGGGTGAAAGGGTAATGTCCGGTTGAATGCCTTTACCTTGAATTTCTTGTCCCTTCGGTGTGTAAAATCTGGCAATCGTCAACTTTATAGTTCCGTAATCTCCTAAAGTAAAATGATCTTGAATAGATCCTTTTCCAAAAGTCTTTTCCCCAATGAGGACGGCTCTATGATTATCCCGTAAAGCAGCGGCCACAATCTCAGAAGCAGATGCCGAACCTTGGTTTATAAGAATAGCGAGGGGGATATCTTTTATCATATCTTTGCTTTTTGCCTTATAAATTTGATTATAGGCAGCATTTCGACTCTTAATTTGAACGATGATGCCGGAGTTAAGAAATAAGCTGGAGACAGATACAGCCTGCTCCGCTCCGCCTCCTGGATTATTTCTTAAGTCGAGGACGAGACCCCGAAGGTTTTTATTTAAGCTCCTTTGGATAGACTCTATGGCTTGGATAAGTTTTTCGGTTGTCTGATCGTTAAATGTACTGATTCGGATATAACCAACATTACCCTCCACACGGTATTTAATCGGATTAACAATAATTAGATCTCGCGTGACTTTGATGACAAAAGGTGTCGCGAAGCCGCGCGCAATTTTTAAAGAAACAGATGTTCCTGGTTTGCCATGAAGCTTTTGCAAGACATCTTCAACCGGAATGGACGCTATGGGTACTCCATCAATTTGCGTGATCATATCTCCGGCCCTAATTCCTGCTTTTTGAGCCGGTGTATCATCTAACGGAGCAATTACCTTTAAGACACCATCAATGAGAATAATACTCATACCCAACCCACCAAACTCACCCTTTTGGGATGCGGTGTAAATTTTATAGGCCTCAGGAGTATAAAAACCGGAGTAGGGATCTAAGGCTGTGAGCATTCCGTTGAGAGCACCATCTAACATCTTCTTTTCATCAGGCTTTTCAACATATTCTTGTCGAACTTTTTCAACAATTTTTGAGATAAGAGGTTCTGAAAAAGCAGGAGTTGAGCGAGAATTTTTTGAAGAGTCTCCACAACCATTCAACAGCAATAATGTTATGAATATAACGTTTGCCTTACGAAACATGAGAGTCTTTCCCCTCTTCTTGCAGGATAGATTGTGGATCAATAGTTTGCTCTTGGTTCCATACTTCTAAATAAAGTCTGGGTTGTTTTTGAACAGATGTTTTGTTTTTCTTTGAGTTTATCTTTTGCATGACGCCAATTGGCTCTCCAACTACGACATTGTGACCAACTGAGCAATTCCGATTTAAGGTCTCAAGGCCTGAGAGAATAATAAGATAATTTGGTGTTTGGATACTAACCATTTTTCCTTGCCCTTTAGCATAATCTCCGGCAAACACAATTGTGCCTGACACAGGAGAGATAACTTGGGCTTCTGATCGAGTAACAAATAACACACCCCCATTATAGGATGCCAATTCGGGATCTGTGCTACCAAATGAGGGAATGAGTTTTCCAACGACTGGTTTT
The DNA here is from genome assembly GCA_016870095.1 of Alphaproteobacteria bacterium. Taxonomy (NCBI): domain Bacteria; kingdom Pseudomonadati; phylum Pseudomonadota; class Alphaproteobacteria; species Alphaproteobacteria bacterium. Next base: position 67,532 of record VGCI01000005.1, read on the forward strand.
CTCAAAGTTAGCTCGTTGGGAGGTTCTACTGTACTTTCATCAAGTGTGGGAGGAGTTTGGGATTTTGTATTTAATAGGAGATCTAAACTTTCACGCTCTTGATAATAATTAAAAGTGAGATCTTGGAGCTGGTTCTGCTTTCGTTCTAAGGTATTACGAATGTCTGATAGGGCACGCACCTTTTCCAAAAGTTGTTGATTGCGTTGATGAATTTCAGGTGTGATCGACCTTAGTAGCATAGAGCTGTGGATGACATCTTCCGGTTTTGGCGCGGAAAGCATAGCTAAAAGCGGTGTGTATTGTGTAGCATGACGTAAATAGTGAATCGTTTCCATCAAGCGTTGGTTGTGGTGATCTAGTTCCGCCAAAATTGCGCCTTCCTCTGCTCGAGCCCGGTTCAAGTCATATTCTACCGCTGACAGTTGAAGTTCGTGATTTTGAATGGTTGCAGCAATAGTCACCAATTTCTGAGCCGCTTCTTTTTGTGACAGTTTCTTCCCATTCGGTTGTGCCAGAACCCCGTGTATGCACAAGATGAGCGATACTGTTATTTTAAGCCACGTCATGTCCGGCTCTTTCTTTTAACAATGATTTCCCGGTCATATCTTCAGGGATGGGTAAATCGAGAAGCGTTAATATTGTTGGGGCAATATCACTGAGTTGTCCATTAGCAACGTGGGTAATAGACTTTGGTCCATTTATAAGTACAAAGGGAACAGGGTTGCAGGTATGGGCTGTATGTACTTCACCTGTTGTTTCATTGATCATTTGCTCAACATTTCCATGGTCTGCTGTAATAATTAATGCATACCCTGCATCTTTAGCAGCAACTTCTAATCGACTTAAACAATGATCAATTGTTTCCACAGCTTTGACAATTGCTTCTTGAATACCGGTGTGGCCAACCATATCCGTATTGGCATAATTGATGACAATTAAAGAATAAGGATGATCGGCACATTTGGTGGTGATGGCTTCAACAACTTTATCTGTGACCTCTTTTGCCGACATTTCTGGCTTTAAATCATATGTAGCCACGTCAGGTGAGGGAATCATAACACGGTCTTCTCCAGGAAAGACCTCTTCACGTCCACCATTGAGGAAAAAAGTAACGTGAGCGTATTTTTCTGTCTCCGCAATGCGTAGTTGATTAAGACCAGCTGCGGCGACAACCGCCCCTAGGGGGGATGTTGCTTGTTCTTTAGGGAATAGGGCAGGGATAAAGGGTGTTAATTCCGCTGCATAGTCCCCCATAGCAAGGGTTGCGCTAAAACGAGGAGGAGTGCCTCTATCGAAATCTTTAAAATTGGGAAGAAGCAGTGCGCTCAATATTTGTCGAACGCGATCAGCCCGAAAATTTAGCATAAAAAGACCATCGCCGTCCATTATGCCTGCATAATCATTAACACAGTGGGGATGTATAAATTCATCTCCGATCCCCTGATTGTAAAGATCTTTGAGTAAAGCCAGAGGATCTTGTGTACGAGGTCCTTCACCAAAAGTGAGGCAACGATAAGCCTTCTCAATTCGGTCCCACCGTTTATCTCGATCCATAGCATAATATCGTCCGCCAATTGTTGAGAGGGTGTGATTCGTTTTGGCAAAAAATTCCTGGAGATATGTATAGGCACTTTGAGGGGGTGTGTCTCTGCCATCGAGGATAGCATGGATATTGACGGGAATTTTATGCTTGAATAATAGGTGAACAATACTTTCTATGTGTGATTGATGAGAATGAACTCCCCCTGGTGAAAGCAATCCGAGAAGATGGCAAGTTCCCCCAGTTTTTTTAAGTTGACTGATAAATTCTAAAAATTGGGGGTTAGATTCCAAAGTTCCATTTTGAAGGCTTTGATCTATGCGGGGCAGATCTTGTAGAACCACACGTCCGGCCCCGATCGTCATATGGCCGACTTCTGAATTTCCCATTTGCCCTGGAGGTAACCCTACATAAAGTTCAGAGGCTTGGAGTTCGGCGTGGGGGTAAGTGTTGAGTATATAGTTCCAAGCGGGTGTATAAGCCGCAGTAATCCCATTAATTTGGGAAACAGGTGCAATGCCCCAGCCATCCAAAATACACAAAATGGTTGGAACACGAGCTGAGGGAGACATTGACCTACTTTCCTTAAAAGGAATATTCTTTCAAAAGAACTATTGCAGATTTTCCTTCTTTTGTCAGCTGGGGATTTGAGGGGTGAGGAGATAAATATTTGCCACATTAACATGCTTCCCATTTTCTATTTGCACCCGTGTTAGATGCTTTACCGTTCTTTTTCGCTAAATCGCTTTATATGTTATGACCTAGCTAGAAAAGGTATTTATAAATTTAAGAAGCATGCAATTTGTAGTAGTCAACATCAAGATCAAGGAAAATAGGTGTTGTTGGTGAATCGATCCGTGCGGCATAGGCTTCTGCTGACATTGGTTTGCCAATTAAATAGCCTTGGATAACTTGTGCCCCTAAATTTTTGACAAGCACAAGTTGCTCAACAGTTTCAACACCCTCGCAAACAACGGTAACACCAATTTCATGGGCTAAGTCGATAAGAGATTTCAGAATCAAGCGAGCCGCTGGAATTAAGGGTGCCTGTTGGACAAAACTTTTATCCATTTTAACCCCATCGACAGGCACAGAGACTAAATATTGCATGGTAGAGTAGCCTGTACCAAAATCATCAAGGTAAACTTTTACACCCTTTGATTGTATTAAACGAACAGCATTCGCAAGATTCGTAATATTGTTCACAGGGGCTGATTCCGTAATTTCAACTTCTAATAAGTGAGGCGCAACATTTGCAACATTAAGAGCTTTGAGAATGTGGAGAGCAAACGCGCCATCCATAATGGTTGGAGAAACATTTATAGCAAGCGGCAAGGCTGTTTCACCAGCACTCTTTAAATGAGATATGGCAGTATCAACAAGCCAAACAGTGAGGGGACGCATCAAATTGTGGGCTTCAGCTATAGAAACCCAACGTTCCGCAGAGATGAGGCCTTCAATAGGGTGTAGCCAGCGAAGCAATACTTCAGCGCCGACAATTCGCTGGGTGTCCGCGCAGACCTTTGGTTGAAAAACAACTTGAAGCTGCTGCGTCATTAAGGCTACACGCAAATCATTCGCCAGGCTTTGACTACCTTTGGGGAGGTTTTTCGCTTTTTTATGTAAATTTGTCATAAATTTTCTCCTAATGTTATCTATTCTAACACTAATGTAATAAAAGCCACTGCGGCGTAATGGCGCACATCAAGATTCTGCGTGAAGTGACATAATTCCTTGGTTTTAATGACCTAAATTTAGATAAATTTATCTAAATAGTAATTTTTAGAATCAGAATCCAAGTTTTCAACTAAAAGCAATAAATATTGTTAGGTTCTTCTTGGGTATATTCTTTATGTGGTTGTGCCACATTGCATTTACAAGTTATTTACCCAGTAATTCGTGAAATTTATCTCAATTTCTAGAGATAATTCATAATAACCAATAAATTATTCAAATTGCAAGAGCTAAATTATAAAGAAAAATCACCACTTTTTTAAAAATTATCAAATTTAATTTATTTCAATTTCTATATCAAAAATTTTCTAAAAAAATCTTCTTGAAAAGGAGGCTTTTAAGTTGCTAGTGCTATAATAAATAGCAATCAAAATCTAAGGAAATTGAAATGAAAAAAAATTGCCTTTCAGTCCTATTCTACGTATCTTGTTTCGTGATCCATCCCATTAAGGGGACGGATGATATATCATCAAATCGTTTTGATAAATTGACCAGTTTACCAAAACCAACGCAAAGGTTAATTTATAATCCTAGAATTTCTGCCAATCTACCCGCAACCCCCACACAGAATAATACTGGGGCTATAGCAGGAGGTCAGAGTGACAACCCTTCCAGCACTCATAGAAGAAAGCAATTAAAAAGACAAGGAACTCGTAGAAATCTTAACGTGCAAGGCGCCCCTGTTTTATTGGTTAACGCAACGGCTAATGTACCGTCTGTGCCAAGTGTGTCTTCGTCAACGAATTGGGGTGATTTCAGAAAAGAGTCCAAAAAAAGTGCGCCGATTAAAGCCCGTTTTGATGTTCAAACATTTATTGCTTTTGAATATAGCCGAATGGAAAATGTTTTTCATATGCAAGAGCCCAGATCTTTAACAAAAACTGAAATTGATGATATTAGGTTTCTGGCTGAAAATTTAAGAAATTTCTCTTTACAAAATAGTACGCGATATCTTGGTGTTCATTCAGCAAGCATTGTAGTTTTTTCGCAAAAACTTATTATTTGCAAGTATCAAACAAATCAGGGAGAAGTATACACAATAAGATTACGCCCCCAAAATTTTTTACAAAAATCCTTTAACTTTCTATTTTATTCTTCCGATAAAGAAAGTGGGCAAACGGTTATGCCATTGCTAAGACAAGGAATACCCCTCACAATTGAACAAATGCAAATTTCTTTAGAACCCCCCCAAGGCGGGCTGCCTACCTTCTGGAACAATATATCGTTAATTCAATACCTGAGGCTTCGGAGCGCTTTAACATATATAAACCAAAAAGCACTGCCTTTAAGACTGATACATAGGTTGGGCTGGGTCAATTGTTCACCACAATTACTCTCAGTGATTCGATTTATCTATATGTGCTACCGAAGTGAAGTCGAAAGTGTAGAAAACCTAACTTTACCCGTATTTATGGATTTATATAAAGCACACATTCAAACGACGCTTAATAAATCACGTCAAATAAGATAATTTATCCATCTACGCTTCATAATGATAAAAGATTAAATTCTTTTTAAGACTAGAGAGGCATTTGTTCCGCCAAAACCAAAAGAATTGGATAGGGCGATATTGATAGGTCGTGACTTTGCCGTAAGGGGGACTAAATCTAATTTCTCAAAACCTTCAGAAGGACTTTCTAGGTTAAGAGTAGGAGGGGCAACTTGGTCACGAAGCGCAAGTGCACAAAATATAGCTTCAATACTCCCAGCCGCTCCCAAAAGATGGCCAATGGCAGATTTCGTTGAAGACATAGAAAATGAGTGAGTTTGGTTGCCGAATAAGCGCTTGACTGCTGCAATTTCAACTGCATCTCCCAGCGGAGTCGACGTGCCGTGGGCATTGATATAGTCAATTTGCTCTGGATTTATGGATGCATTTTTCAAAGCAGCCCGCATCGCGCGGTATCCACCATTACCATCTTCCGCAGGAGCGGTGACATGGTAGGCATCCCCAGACATACCGTAGCCGATAATTTCCGCATAAATCTTGGCGCCACGCTTTTTGGCATGCTCATATTCTTCTAAAACAACAATACCAGATCCTTCACCCATCACAAATCCATCACGTCCCTCATCCCAGGGGCGAGATGCTTTAGTAGGGGTGTCATTATATTCTGTGGACAAAGCCCGGGCAGCCGCAAAGCCCGCCATGCCGATGCGACAGACAGCAGCTTCTGTGCCTCCCGCAACCATTACATCTGCATCACCGAACATAATCATTCGCGAAGCATCTCCAATAGCATGTGCACCCGTAGCACAGGCCGTTACAACCGCGTGATTGGGACCTTTAAACCCGTATTTAATGGAAACATGCCCGGAAGCTAAATTAATTAAGCAGGACGGAATAAAGAAGGGACTAATTCGACGAGGGCCGCTATCTTTTAAAATATGAGAAGTACTCTCTATTTCAGGTAAACCCCCAATACCAGAACCAATCATGACACCAGTTCTTTCTCTTGATTCTTCGTCTTGAGGCAGCCAACCCGAATCCTCCACCGCTTGTGTAGCGGCTGCAACAGCGTATAGGATAAATTTATCAACTTTACGCTGTTCCTTCGCAGACATATAATTATCAGGTTGAAATAAGCCTAATCCATCACCCAAAGGCACAGATCCCCCAATTTTAGCAGGAAGATCAGAAACATCAAAAGACGTTATACCACGTATACCTGATTCAGCTTCAATCAGCTTTTTCCAGGTTAGTTCAGCTCCGTCTGCTAGGGGAGATACAACTCCAATACCAGTTATAACGACGCGACGTGTCATGCTTTTGATTTACCTCTTATGAAGGATTGGTATAAAAGCGAACTCTAGGCGTTGTTCGCTTCAATGTAGGAAATGGCATCCTTAACAGTGCGAAGTTTTTCCGCTGCATCATCAGGAATTGTGCAGCCAAATTCTTCTTCAAATTCCATAATAAGTTCGACTGTATCAAGGCTGTCAGCGCCCAAGTCATCAATGAAGCTTGCACTTTCGGTAACTTTGCTTTGATCAACATCTAAGTGCTTAATGATAATTTCTTTAACGCGTGTTGCAACTTCAGTCATTTTAACTTCTCTCCTAAATTTTATGCATAACTATAACTCGTTGCTCCAAACGTTCAATGAGATTCAGAACAATCTTGTCTCTAATTACCCTGAATTTTGACATAATTCAAGCTTTCTCTCTCAATTCATAAACATTCCGCCATTAATATGTAAAGTTTGTCCTGTAACATAAGCAGCTTCTGGGCTTGCTAGATAAACAGCTCCTGCCGCAATTTCTTCAGGTAAACCCATACGACCTTGAGGAATGGCGCTTAAGTGTTTTTCTTTTACACTATCTGGTAATTCCGCCGTCATGGGGGACGTAATAAAGCCAGGTGCAATACAATTTACGGTAATTCCTCGACTGGCAACCTCTTGGGCCAAGGACTTTGAAAGACCTATAAGTCCGGCTTTGGAGGCTACGTAGTTGGCTTGACCCGCATTGCCCGTAACGCCAACAATAGACGCAATATTAATAATGCGTCCCATTCGACGTTTCATCATGAATTTTATGGCAGCACGACATAAACGGAATGATGATGTGAGATTCACATCTAATACTTGGGCCCAATCTTCATCTTTCATCCGCAAGGAAAGCCCATCACGGGTAATGCCTGCATTGTTTACCAAAATGTCAACCTTACCCATTATTTCCTCAGCCTTAGGAAATAAAGCTTCAACAGCTTCTGAATCACTCAAGTTACAGGGAAGGATGTGGATCTGACCTTTTTGCCCGGATGCTTTTAGCTCTTCTGCCAAAGTTTTAAGAGCGTCTTCACGGGTACCGGAAATGGCTACTGTTGCCCCTTGGGAATAAAGAGCTTTCGCGATGGCACCACCAATTGATCCTGAAGCACCAGTTACGAGAGCAGTCTGATCAGTCAATTTAAACATTCTTATTTCATCCTTTTGTTGATTGTTTTCAAAGAGTTTTTAAAAAAGCATTCATGTCATCAGGCGTATTAATAGCCAGAGCATTAAGACCAGGGTCAATTCGTTTCACAAGACCTGTTAAGACTTTTCCGGCACCTATTTCAATGACATTTGTGACACCTAAAGGGCCAAAATTTAATCCGATCTCTCGCCAGCGAACGCGTGCAGTGACTTGATCTATTAACAGAGTGCGGATGAGACTGACTTCTTTGACAGGCATAGCTGTAACATTAGACATAATGGACTTATGGGCTTCATTCATATTAGTATCTTTGAGGGCTGTTGCCATCGTAACGGCAGCAGGTTTCATGAGATCGCAATGAAAGGGTGCACTAACGGCTAGAGGGAGGGCTCTTTTCGCGCCGCGTTCGGGCGCCATGGCAATTGCGCGTTCAATCGCGCCCGCATGTCCGCTCAAAACAATTTGTCCCGGAGAATTATCGTTAGCAATGACGCAAATTTCTCCCAAAGCGGCATCATTGGCTAAAGATTCACAATCGTTGGCATCCAGACCCAAAATTGCTGCCATAGCACCAACACCTACGGGAACGGCTTCTTGCATAGCGCGTCCTCTAAGACGAAGGAGTCGAGCTGTGTCAAAGAGAGAAAAGACACCCGTTGCACAAAGTGCGGTGTATTCGCCTAACGAATGTCCAGCCATATAGGTGCATAAGGTAGGAAGAGGTTTTCCTAATTCTGCTTCAAGCGCTCTTACAATGGCCATGCTTACGGCCATAAGGGCGGGTTGAGCATTTTCCGTTAGCGTTAAGTCATCTTGATGACCGTCCAAAATTTTATGACTTAATTTTTCTTGTAAGGCTTCATCAACCTCATTAAAAACATGTCTTGCAGTCGGGAAAGTTTCAACAAACTCACGTCCCATACCAACAAATTGTGAACCTTGTCCCGGGAAAGTAAATGCGAGAGTCATCTAGTTATCCTATATCCATACTCGAATGTTATTATATTCCATTGTATTCTTTGTACCACGCGACCAAACGTGGTATGCCAACATGAATGGGGGTTGCCGGCGCATAGCCAAAGGTTTTCATCGCTTTTGTAATATTTGCAGCAGTTTTGGGGACATCGCCATCTTGCAAAGGAAGAAAGTTTTTAATGGCTTTAATATGCAAAGATTCTTCCAAAATTTCGATAAAATGCAGAAGCGATTCGCTATGATTGTTTCCCAAATTATAAACCGGGTGGAGCTCATCTTTCTTCACTTTGGTGGGAGAATTAAGCGCCCCTAAAATTCCATCTACGATATCATCAATATAGGTATAGTCCCTGGCCATTTCTCCATGATTATAAACATCAATAGCTTCCCCAGCTAACATTGCCTTCATAAACTTAAATGCAGACATATCTGGTCGACCCCAAGGTCCATATACAGTAAAAAAACGTAATCCTGAAACGGGCAGATCGTAGAGATGACTGTAGGATTGAGCCATAAGTTCGTTGCTGCGTTTCGTGGCAGCATATAAAGACATTGGTGAATCTGTTCGCATGGTCTCTTCAAAAGGCATATCCTTATTTGTCCCATAAACAGAAGACGTACTGGCATAAACCAAATGTTGAAAATTAGGTTGATGGCGGCATAGCTCTAAAATAACCATAAATCCCATAACATTGCTTGTAATATAAGGAAATGGGTCCATTAAAGAATATCGAACACCGGCTTGAGCAGCTAAATTGATGACGTGGAAAATAGGGGCATGCACCTGCCAAATTTCTTCCATAGCCTTTTTGTCACTGATGTCGACTGCATGAAATCGAAAAGTGGGAAAAGCTTGTAAAAGCTTAAGCCGATCTTCTTTCAATTTGACATCGTAGTAAGGATTCATATTATCGATTCCAATGACTGTTTTGCCCTGCTTCAATAGGGACAAAGCCGTGTGAAAACCAATAAAACCTGCAGCCCCCGTTACCATAATAGGTGTCGTCATGGTCTATAGGGTCCTAATTTAAAAAATAAAATACAATCCTGTACCATCAGTGGTTTCGCTTTATTTATTTACGCAATCATGGCAAAACTATAAGGTATTGAGGTAACGAACTCAAGCCGATAACTTATTTAAAACGAAATTAATGCTGATAAATGAATAGGTCAGTTGGATGATGAGATGTATTTTGAGGGCTCTTGCCTCATAATTCGGCTTCATTTATTTTATGAAGAAATATGGTTTTATAAGGAATAAAAAATAATGCGCTTCCAAAATTTAACTTTCGCAATGATTTTAATCTGCTGCGTGCCGACCTACGCGAGCCAAGAGGAAAAGGCAGGTGAGGGAAGTGCCCAACGCCCTGTGGTTCTTAGTGATGATGGGCAAAATGTGGGGGTAAGCACCTCTCATGTTTTGAAAAGGGCAGATACCGCGGAAAATATTACCAAAAGAAAAAAGCGGAGCGGAGATGAATTGGGTGCGGTAGATCCTCAGCAACCAGAGCCTAGTCTTGAGGGATTACCTAAAAAAGAAAAAGTCATGTCGGCTTTTTATAGAATTCAAACAGAAAAGTTTATTTTAGCCCCTGTCCTTTCTACAAGTGATTATACAATGGTATTTAACCTTCTCTTTGCGGATGCCAAAGCCACAGGTGTGGAAGAGGTTGTAGGGCTCACGCACTCGGGAGCCCGACATTTTGTAGAAAATATTGGACCGGCCTTAGAATATCCTGAAAATGTAGATTTTGGGAATTATTGTATAAGAAGTCCTGTTGATCTAACCACTATAGGGATTGTTACCTTTCCTCAATTTATAACGAGTCCGGGCGAAAACGCTGGATTTCTTGAAGTTAGATTCCACCTAATGTCCCAGTATAAAGGGAAAGGGATTGGACAGGAAATACTGGCAAAATTAATTCCAGATCTTTTCATACCGAAGGTGGGGAAAAATTGCTTATTCATGCGTTCTGTTCATACAGGTCTTCCTCAAACATTTTTGGGAGAGCATCACTTTAGAAGTACATTAAAAGGTGTATTTGCAACTTGTAATCTATCTCGGACAACTTATCATGATACGACAAGTTTAATGGCTTCCTATTACAAAGCCCATTTTGGTTTTAAATTAAAGGATGGCCAAGTCATTATGTGTTATCCGGCAGAATCTTATCCCCCGGGAAAACCATTAGAAAATAAGGAGGAAGTTGGATATCTTTTGAAAATCGCACAAGCCATGACAACCTGCCGTGACCTCAAGACAGAACAACGAAATGTCCAAACAAGTTCCACGAAATCGACCCCTATTCAAGCAAATATTGACTTTCAAGAAGTGTTAAGCGATCCGGGTACTTATAAAGGTTTTATAGACAAGCTGTGGGAACAGTATAAAGCATTGCTGAAGGTTAGCGAGCCTTATACATTTTTAAGCGCCTTGGAAACCTTACAAAGGAATTTTGACATGAGTCGATCCGATCTTGATGCTAGTTTATCATCAGAAAAAGCTGCGAGTATGCTGACAGCTATTCAGGCGGCTATGAATTTTCCACCTGAGAGAACGGCGATAGATTCGACTGTTCTTGAAGGGGGAGAAAATCCAAAATCAAGGTTGGCCTTCCTAAGGCAATTTATCCGTAAGTGACCGTTATTAAAATTTATTAAATCAAGAAAGAGCTCATTGAAATGGGCACCGTTCAAAGCTTTATAAATTTAATACAAACATTGTTTTGCGTGTACATTTAATTAATAACCAATGCAGATGATGTGCTAAACTTGAGTCTGTCATTCGACAGACTCAATCTTCACAAAGCACTTTATTATTTTGTTATCAAGCTTGTTTTAAGCCATCTTTTTTCTGAGTTTTCCGATAGCCTTCGATTGTGTCTAATTGATCTAAACAAGAATTTAGGCGGCGTTGTTCATATTTTTTAGCATGAGGTAGCAGGAGTTTATAAAACTTACGGGCCTTCGTGATATTTTCACCCAGTATGCCGCTGCCAGCGTGATACCAATCCGCAGCTCTTCTGATTTCTGACACAGATCTGCTTTCATCAATTCTCATTTCAATAATCGCTTTCCAGGCATCAACTTTTTCTTGAATTAATTTCATTTCCGCTTCTCGATTTGTGTTCGAGAGTTGGTGGAAAAAGTAGTCGCCCACCATTTTTTGCTCTTCAAGGCTTGCCTCATGGCCTTGACTTTCTAATAAAGCCTCAAGAGATCTTTTCTTATCTCGGTTTTCCACCTCAGGAATATCATAAAGTTCTAAGAGGCGAATAATATCCTCAACATTTGGCATATCTTGAACAGCTTTTTCTGTGCGAGAAAGCCATAATTTGGCTCGTTCTGGGTTATAAAGATCCTGACCCTTCTCCCGCTTTTTATGGGCTTCGTCAACCCGTTTTAAAGCCATTTCTCGAGGGTCATCTGCCGGTATTTTTCCATCTAACCTTCGCAAAAAATATTTATCGCGTATGGCATATTCTGCTAAATCAAACTTTTCACCGACCTCCGGATGCTCTGCAATAAGCTTTTTTTCTTCATCTTTAAAAGCTTGCCAATAAGCTTTATCTCTTTCTTGCTCTTCTTCCTCATCGGCTTTATCCAATGCATAATACTTCATTTTACTGGTGAAGATACGTACCAGTTCTGCTTTTTGTTCTACGCAGCGAAATTCCAGGTGAGCGGCTTGTTCCATATGATAGATCGCCAAAAGACGACGTAAAGCGGCTTTCGCGGAATTTGGCATTCCAATATGGTCAACCACATCATATCGACCGGAAAGAGATCGATATCCTTTATAGGAATGGTCATTTTCGGCACGTAAGTGTTGATCTGTATCTCCGACTTCAACCGCATTATTCACGACAGCTTCACGTGAAATTTCAAAATATTTCATATAATTACGATAGCCTGGCTCTATACCTTGTTCTTGCGTTAACTTCTCATAAGAAATTAGGTTTGGAAAATAGAAGGTCCGGGCGACTTGATGATTGCGAAAGATAACAAAAATAAAGCCAATGGGAATTTGACATATTTGGCCATTTGAGAGAGTGTGTTGGGTAGGGGAGGATTCGTCATAAACACTAATTTCCCGATAAGACCCCTCGGAGTGATTTCGTGTCTCATGATTGACAATATGATTGCGGATCATTTGATTATAAAATCTATTTTGGGGTACAAAATTTAACGGATCTGTACTTGAGTTTCGGCCGTTTGCCACAACTGTATCGGCTTGATCAATTCCGTGCCCCGCATCAAAATCAATTTTTTCACCCCCTAGAGTAAGAGAAAAAGCATGGAAAGGATGCTTACGATTTCCTTTGAAAGTTTTTCCCTTACGTAATGTTGGTGTAAAAGTTTCTCGATATCGCTGCCCCTCTGTTGCAATATAACTCACGCGTGTGGGGCTCAACCCATAATCTCTAACCTGCAGAGTCTCAGGCTGATGCTTGTAGCTGGCAAATTGAGTTTCGCCGGTTGGGCTTTTAATATAGGATCTTTGGCCAAAGGCTAGGGGTCTTTCGTCAATTCCTAAATGTCCCAAAGCCGTCGTGACTTGGTTAACATCTGTTGGGGTATCATAGTTTGCAAAAGCCGTTTGTTGTTGCAGCCAATGGTCTTGGTATCTTTTATCTTCTGCTGCCATTTTTGCCATATCAAAAGAGTTTTCATCGTCGTTAAGAAGAGTCCTCGAATTTGCAGTTGTGGTTTTAGCTGATATGCCGTCAATTTCATTACTTTTCTTCGAAGTGCTTTCAGTGGCCCAACTTTGACCTAAAATAAGAAATGCACTTAAGAATTCAATGATAAAATATCTTTTAAGTTTAAGAAACATGAGCTTTCTCCTTCATGGTTTGCAAAATGGGCGCTATCAAGATTTGTAATATGAAAGAAATATGAGCATTTTTCGTCGGTAAACTTGTCGTAAGTAGACTACATACGTAGAAATTACGGAAGGTGAGTGTAAAGGAATTGTGTGTAATAGTTTGTGGCTGCACATATTTAAATGTCATATTGATGATTAAGGAGGTTTCCAATGGGTTATTTTAAAAAATTTCTTGTTTTATTAATGTTAATCTCTTCAACTTCAGTTCATACTACTGAGTTTTTTAATAAAAAAACAGAAAGTGTAAGATTCCCAAAAAGAAAAGAGAATTCTTCTGTAATTGAAGAAGGGCATGAACAAATAAGTAAAAGAGCAAAAGAGGAAAAAACTTCTGATAAATTTGTAGAGTTAAGAAAGAAGTCACTTTGTGTGCACCTCACGAACAAGTTTCCTGAGGGAGGAACAATGATTGCAGGAGCTGCAATAGGAACAAGAATACCTCCTCCTAACCGAGCTATGCCTGAAAGATCGTCCTTACATTTTGCATGGAATAAACCAGTTTCAGTAAAGGCAACTGCCGATAGGGGTATGTTAAAAAGAAAGTATGCCATCATTGAAACATTTAAAGCCTTAGAGACAAAATGGTACGGAGGATATCACGACGACATTGTCATTATAGGGAATCATAAATTATCTAAAGATGCGATTATTTTTGTACCAGAAGGAGAATCTGAATCGTTAGAAGCAGAAAACTTTAATACTCTTGCAACAATTATATCTTACCCTAAGGAATCAACAGGAGCAAAAGCTGCAGAGGAGCATATTAAAAATAAATTAGGTATAACTGTGAAATCCGTAAATCCAGGAACTTTTAGTGATTGGGAAATAGAAATTACTAGTGAAATAAAAGAAGCACAAATAAAAAAAGCACATGAAATTTTTAAACCTATTCTAGGAAACAGACATTGGGGCATACATGAAGAATCACCCCATGGAATCGTAGATTTAATCTTAGGATATCTTAATCACAATTTTAGAGTTGCCTTTATGAGTGACGCTTTTCTTGACGAGCTTTTGGAGCCAAGAGAAATAGAACGTGCTCTTGTTTTATTGAGGTATTATAGGCAAAAACTAGGAGAGGAGGTTGAAACCCTTTCAAAAGAAATCAAAACTTTTCTTGAAGAGAGAGATCCTGTAATTGATAAATGGTTAGGCCTTTTGGAACTGGAGGTTGATATACGTAAAAATGGTAAATCAATTTTTCAAGATAAAGATATTTTAGGCACATTAATGGATGACCTGTCTAAAAACACACATGAGATCAATATACAAATTGTAAGTGGACTCCAATCTGATCCCCGCTTAAACCCTAAAGAATTTGAGGTCATTTATCAAGAAAGACAAAAACGTTCTGGTCCTTTTCGATGTTCTATTGATGACTCTATTTTTATAAAAGTGATTATGAATATGAAGATAGAAAAAACTATTAAAATGATTGCATTTATTTGCGCTGAACATCCTAGTTTTAAAATTGATTTTAGAACATTAGATTGTATCGCTCGTCAAGAAAATTGTGCGGATAAACTACCTGATTTTGATCAATTGAGATGTCTTTTACCTGATTTTTGCCAAGCTATGCCTCCAGGAATAAGTATTAAAGAAGCATTGAAAAAATTAGGGGATATATATGAGAAAGGGCAAGTCGCCATCGATGAAACATTCTTTTATGGCATGGGATTTGAGACACATTAAGATATTGTTTCCAGATGTAATCTTGAATCATAGGATTAATCAGCCAGGTTCCTATCAAGCTTTGGCATGAAACAATATGAAACCTTGGCAAATGCGCTAATGGAAGGATGTCATCCAAAGATGCTGTTAATTCCAGAAATCTTGAAAATTATCGGTTAAAAGTTATGTTATTTTGCTGATATTACTCTTGCCCTCCCAATTTGGGTAAGAGTAACTGAAATATCTTCAATTTCCAAGAATTTGCACACTTTGTTTTATAAGAGGTATGTCAATTCAGAAAAAAAATTTGATTTCAGTGGCGTTCCCGGCGAGATTCGAACTCACGGTCTCAAGATTAGGAATTAAGGGGGCAGAGGGTGTTGAGTGTTTTAAATATGCGGTGAAAAACAAATAAATAGATTGCTATTTGTGCTTACATATTACAGTCCCAAAAATCCATTGTCACCAAATTGTCACCTGCAAAACTATACTTCATATTGCAACTTTCCATATGAAGCAATCGAATCGTAAGAAATTAGTGCTATCCTTACAAGCATGTGATGGGTGATTAGATATGTACAAGCGCAAAAACATTTTTCATTTTACAGATATTGACTCTTTGATATCAATAATTTTAGGGGAGAGAATATTGTGCAGCTCTGTAAAAGCAAAATTGCCGAAAAACCTAGATTTTCTCCCGGGCCGGCATTTGGCTCCAATCATTATGAAAAATATTATAGATAGTGATAATTCGGTTGAAAGGTTAAGAGTGATTATAGATTCTGTAGCAGGTGCAGTCATTCCCATTATTGTTATGTCTTACTTATTTTCTACAACTACTAGCTGTAAAAATCGTCATCATTGGAGGCTGTATGCTAAAGATAAAGGTTGTTGTCTCCAGTTATGTGCTTCGGAAATTAGATCACAAATAAATTATGTTGATGAAGGCAAGCTTAATTATGATAGCAGAGCTTTCGAACATCGATATGTCAAAAATTTTCTTCATCATCTTCTAGAAAATAAAATAAAGAGTATGAGCGATAGAGCTGCCAGGTCCTTTATGAGAGCTGTAGTATTTAGCAAGTATATCGAGTATGTGGACGACACAGAGTATAGATTTTTATTTCAGGATTTAATATCTCAAGATGAATATGATAGGCGAAAGTAGCCTAACGAAACTATCACCCCACTTTCGCTACCAATTATTCCCGAACAACTTATTCAAAACATATATTTTAAATCTGAAGGTAGACGAACTGAATTCCTTGATAGAATGGGAAGCACTAAAGAGTTTTGGATCACTAAAGTGAAGTTTGTCCCATAAGGTGATGGTTCCTGGCGCTCCAATTATGCAACCTTGTGCAAGAATTTTATATCAAAGTTGCACAATGTTGCAAAATAATGCTGTAGCACATAGGAAATGCCGAAATTTCATAGGGCTTTAGTTTGGAGTTCGTTGTTCATTCAAAGGAATAACAGAGAGTCGATAGCCAAGACCGTTAAGAACAGTTTCGACTGTATTTAGCTTGGGGTCGCCTTCAGCTGATAATGACTTGTAGAGGCTTTGTCTATTCAAATGAGTCTTTTCGGCTAACTTGGTTATTCCTCCTTTAGCCTCAACGACATCTCTTAAAGCCATTAAAAATGCGGATACGTCTTTATCTTTTTCATACTCTTCAAGAGCAACTGATAAATAGGTTTGAGCATATTGAGGATCTTTCAAATCTTCTAAAAGGGCCTCTTTAAATTTTCGTAGCTTTCTCATGATAAGCCTCCTTTATATTCTTTCCAGTACGACTGAGCTTGAGCAATGTCTCGTTGCTGTGCATTTTTGGTGCCCGCACAAAGCAAAATAACAATTCGATCATTCTCATGCCCATAGTACACTCGATAACCTGGTCCAAAATCCAACCTCAATTCCCAAACACCCTCACCAACTGATTTATGATCCCCAAAGTTTCCGTTCTCTATGCGTCTTATCCTCTGTTCAATTCGTGCCTTTGTTGTAGCTTCTTTCAGAGACTTAATCCAAACCGTGTATGGCTCTTTTCCAAATCTAGTGCAATAAATTTCAACTGTCTTTTGTGAGGACATTTATGTTTTATCCTTCTTTATACTATATAATGTATGTTGTAGGCGACAAAAAGTCAACCCCTAAGAGTTAGATTGGCCTATATACAGGTGTAATATTCCTAAACAACACTTGAGGGCTCACCATATCTAGCAACCTTCTAGCTTAAGCAAACAATCTGGACTTTCAAAGTTTATACACCAAAGCAAGTTGAGATTTGTTATGCCCATAGCAAAGAGCCAAGTGTGGGGGTATGCGAAACGTTTAAGGACAATTTACCTCTCATTGAGTTTTATGCTGATAAATTTCCATCCTAAAAACTCATTGTCACCAACTTGTCACCTCCAAATTACAAAAGGCCATCTATACGCTAAAGCATTCTATTAACTCAGAAGGATAAAAAAATAATGGGTCTAAAATTTAATTTATTATGTTGAAGAGTTTGTGAAAAAAATTCTGCATTAGGGAATTAGGAAATTAAGGCAAAGAAGAATATGCATTGGTCCCTAAAGGGAAAATCAAAGAATCGGTAATCAGGGCATTTTTCTCATTAAGGACTGATAGGCTCTCTCAATTGTGCCGCCAGGTAAAAAATTAGATTGCAAATATTCAAGGGCCTGCATTCGATCGTCTCTCCCATTATTAGACAGAAATATATATTTGCAGAATTCACCGATATCTTCAATAATACGCTCAAAGCGGTAATAACAAATCGCATCTTGATTTACCTCTGTGGGTCCGTAACCTTTATAAAAGAGTAATTCCTCTTCACGAGGTCGGCGACCGCTCTTCCAAATACCTGCACCAACAAACATCAGATCTCTTTCTTTAGAGGCAAAGATAAGGGTATCCCAATCAACAATATAAAGGGCAGTTTCTTTATCAATAATTATATTCCACCCATGAATATCTGCATGGCATAAAATTTTTTCAAGAGGGTATTTTTGAAGCGTGATGGCAAAATTTTCAGCGTTCTCCACAAGTTTAAGTATTTCACTTTTTTTAGATTTTAGGAATAATGCCATTTTCTTGGCAATTGACTCGTCAAAAACATTATTTTCAATGTGTAAAAGAAATGCTTTAACTGTTTCTCGATATTTTGACGAGAACGTTTCTTGAGGTATACCGTTTGTTATGTTTGGAGGAAAATCAATGCTATGAAACTTTTTCATGAAGGTACCAAATTCAATCCACTGTTGATCTGAAAGATTTACTTCCACGCCATTAGATCCCTCCACATAGGGATAAAGAATGGCTATAAATGATGCTAGATTTGCCCAAAGTTCACCTGTATTGCTAGAAAGCGGTGCGATCACTTGTTTTACGCCAAGATCGGCTAAGTATTTTGGTACGAACACGGAACCTTCATAAAATTGTCCGTGTCGTAATTTGAGAAAGTAATCCGTTTGGCTACTTGTTGTAATGCGATAAACAGCCGTATTGAAATCAGCACCAAGCGGAAGGAAAGAAATTGTTGTTACATCTAACCCATAAGCATTTTTTAAACATTCAATAATGACTTCATCTTTAATGTCTGGTGGGTTGAGCATCTTTCCTCATGATTACTTTAAATAATCAACCTGTTTAATTAATAAAAGACTTAATACGGTTGTTACAAGATGCGGGTTCCTATAAGCAAGCATCAATTGTATTGTGCCTAACATGATTTCGCAATTTTTAAACAACATTGTGCAAGGATTTTTATATTAAAATATGCAATCTTGCGCAATAAAGCTCCTCTATATGGAAATGCTGAAAATTCTATAGGTAAGGGGTGGTCGTTTGATTATTTGGCGTTCCCGGCGAGATTCGAACTCACGGCCTCAAGATTAGGAATCTTGCGCTCTATCCGGCTGAGCTACGGGAACAGCTTCTGCTTCTTTTATAGAGGGAATTTTCCCAGCGAACAAGATGAGACATCTACCGCGGACATTGGACGATATTGTTCCCACAAACCCTATTCGTTTGCGGTGAAGGTTAGCGGCTGGTCTTAAAAATGCTGGGTTCGTCTGAGGAGGCTTGATTCCAGGGCATTTTTAGAAGTATTTGCTTCAAGTAGTCTGTTTCATAGATCGCTTCATAAATATAGCCTGCGCCCACCAAAAGACTTATGGCTAAAAACCCTGTGTTAACGAGGGTTCCCAAAAGGGTACCCAAAACGACAAGGGAGCCCACACTAATTTGCATTTGCTGAGGTAAGTTAATAGGAATGAGGGACGGGTCAGTCAAGACGATTTTTTGCAGGGGCAGCTTTGCTTGACGCCAAGCCTTCATGCCTCCATCAACGCGAATGATAAATTCATAACCTTGTTGCGCCAAATGTTCACAGGCCTCGAATGATTTTTTACCTGAATCACAGGTGATATATATCGTCGGCTTTGTGGGGAAGGGCACACAAACTTTATGTATAAGGGCTTGGGCATCAAAACCTTCAAGTGGGTAGGAAGTGGCTCCGGGAATATGGCCTCGGTGATAGTCTTGCTCAGAGCGAATATCAATAAGGATTACGTTATGACCCAACTTCAGGCGGCGGTACAAATCTTGCGCAGTAATCGTTTTAATGGACATGAGTATCCTCCTTATAATTTGTCGATATTTCATCAAAAACACGTTTGACGTCTTTTACTTTTGATAGGTAAGAAATGGGGTTAATAAAAAGAGATCTTTGGGGCAATAAACTTAATTGTGTTGTCGGATTCGTATAAATATCGCGCAATTCCCTTAAGAGCTGCGCCCGTTGATTTTGCGGCCAAATGGATATGTATCCTAATAAAAAAGGTTTTAACATTAAGTTATTCCATAGGGTGGCGCTAATTTCTTTGGGGTAAGCATATTTGTCTTTAAATTGAGAAACCGTAAAAGCATAGAGAAGAAATAAATCAACGCCGACAGGTCGCTTTTTAACCAGGGATTTACTGAAGCTTTCGTTATCGATAAGGGTTATCAGGAAATCGTTAAAGGAATCGACGAAAACATTTTCTAAATGCAAGTCTCCATGAACAATGGAATTTCCTAATAGCCGCTTATCTGTTGGCTTTTCCATAAAATAAGTATGCAATTCACTGATCCGTTTTCCTAAAGATAAGGAAGAATTATAGAGGATATCAGAATCTCGATGTATAGCGGCCGTATCCCCATTTTTAATGGAAGCGGCTAAATTTTTGCTAACATCCATAAAGGACATTCCTGGTGCGGCGCTTAAAAATGAGAGGTAGTGATTCGTATTTTGAATCTTATATTTGATATTGAGTAAATCAAAGGATATTGCCAATTTGTTTTTTGAACGGTTGCGTAGCTGGATATCGTAGAGCTTTTTGAGATCTGAATTGTGGAGTTGTCGCAAATTGCGAATCTCAGTCGTTTTTTTCTTGGTGTCTTTTACGACATATTTCGGAATAAAGGCAGTTTTTCCCGCCTTTCCCTGGATACATTTTTCATCTACGCTAATAATGAAAAGTTGAAGGACATTGACTCCATTTGCCTTTAAGCTACTAACTTTCATACACTGTGGCATGGAAAAATCTGAAAGCATGGGTTCTCTCAAATCACGCAAATCTCTCTTAAGAGTAGCTAAAAAATTTATAAATTGCCCAGATTGAAATTTACCACTTTTATCAAGTAACTTTGGGTCTACCCATACATTTGGCGAGTCGACAGTGTTCCAAAGAACGTTTGAGATTATTTCTTCCGAATTTGTTTCTCCGGGAACCCATTGGTTCAGTGTGGAAAGTGTACATTGATTTTCTTTGATACAAGTTCTTACCACTTCCTCAGCTGGTTTTTGGGTTGTCATTTTTTCTTTTGTAATGCAGCATCCACAAGTATGGGCTTGGTTCGAACCCCAACTTTTTGCCGTACAGGATGTCGATTTATCGATGACGACCGATTTGTCTCCAATTGTGGCAACGACGGCCGCATGAGCCTGCGGGATTAAGATTAATCCTAAAATGAAAAATACACCGTTTATCACCCCATAATCCGTCTCAATAGCAGTTTCTTTAATTTATTATAAAAAAGAAGGATTTAAGGTTTGGTAAATATTATGAAAATAGCTGTGCTGAAAGTGATATAACGAGTCTGCTAAAAAGCAGAAGCAAAGCAAAATACAGACAGAACAAGAAGCACCGTCCAGGTTAGAAGACCTCCAACAAAACGATGAAGGGAAGGGCCTTCGGTTTTGCGAAGACCTATAATATGGAGAATTCGACCGCCCAGAAGAAGGCTTCCTAAGAAATAGAGCATCCAGCTACGACCTCCAATGAGTTCGCTTAGAAAAAGAAGGAGCATGATGAAGGGAATGTATTCTGCAAAATTACCATGAATGCGAATTGCCTTTAAAAGATCCAAATGACCACCATGTCCAACCCAAACTTGATATTTTGCCCGAAGTTTTGTGACTTCTACTGTCAAGTAGAGGTACATCAGTCCAAAAATACCAGCAAAGAGAATTGTCGCGTGCAAACCCATGATTTTAGCATCCTTCACAAAGTGTTTAAGGTTGGATCTTGTCTTATCATAAGTTGGAAAAGCAATTCTGTTCAACCCCTTATGGAATATTGTATTTTTGATACGACAATCCCCTTGACGGGTTCCGGGCGACAGGTTAGTAATTGAAATACATCGTGGCGGGTGTAGCTCAGTTGGTTAGAGCGCCAGTTTGTGGTACTGGATGTCGCCGGTTCGATCCCGGTCACTCGCCCCATGTTTTTAAAAATGATAACAGACTCTTCCCTCACTTTATGAAATGACACAATTCTTTAAAGAGAAGCTTGAGATTTTATATTACTCTTTTAAAGTCCAAATGATGCTCGTAGTGTAACACAGGAACGATAAAGGATAAGAATCCACAAAATTTGTTCATTGATAATGCTAATCCCAAGTGCATCTCCCAAATTATAATTCATACAAGTCAGGAGCGTTTTTCCGTACATAGATTTTTTGTCATTTAAATCTGTTGGAATATTATAGTCTGCTTGGGCCATGAGAGGACTGGTGAATTGAAGTTGATAAAGAACGATCAGGCTTAATAAGATGAGTAATGTGGTTAAAATGAGTGAAAAAATTCCTTGAAAGAAAATCAGAACGCCCCCTGTGAAAGCCCACAAAAGAATACTGATAAGGTGCATTTTTTGCTGTTTTAGAATTGTGGGTGCATAGGTGCGCATATAAAAGAACGAGCAAAGGTAACCACCAGCGAGAGAAAGATAAAAAACCCCTGTTTCTCCAACTATTCGAGCCGACTCTTGGGGTGTATCTGCAAATCCAAACCAATAAGAAGACAATATGGACATTAATGGATATCCTTGGAGAGGGAAGAAAAGGCAGGCTGTATAGCTTCTTCCAAATGTTGGGGAATTTCTAGCTCGGTTGAGGGACTGATTTCTGCCAAAATATCAATAAGGTCACCCCGAGATAGAGCAATACAACCCTCTGTGGGTGTTTCTCTCTCATTCATTAAGTGGATGAAGATCGCACTTCCTTTGGGGGGAATGGGCGGACGGTCATTATAGCCAACCACAATCAAAATGTCATAGACATGATCTTGACGCCATAAAATTTCATGACTTGCTGGGTAGGGAGTCTTGATGAGACAATTATAAGCAGGATCCGTGGGATCGTCACACCATCCATCAATAGGTGTTAGGCTTGACAGAGGTAAGTCGGTTGCAAAATGGCGCGTGCGATCTGGTCGGTAAAAAACAGTTCGAAGGGGGAAAATGCCCGTCGGTGTTGCGCCGTCTCCTTCTACCTTTTTGGAACGAATGCCACCTCGTCCTGTTCGACATTCATATATTACGCCATTAAACTCTAATGTTGTTGGCGATAAAAGTATTATTTTATTAACCCCCAAGGACATATCAAATTAATCCTCCCCATGATCTTTCGAGAAGGCTTGGACACCATCAAAAACATGAAGTTTTTCAATGTGCGTCCAACGATGCTCCAGATTAATGCGTTGGAGAAGGCCATAGATCTCCGCATCATCAATTTCTGCGCCGTCATAATTTATAAATCGGCACCGAAAAAAATCTGTAGGTTCTATGTATAAACCAGAGGTTGGGTAAACTTTCACCCCTCTGCAAGATATACCTTTTAAGGTATAGGGCGTATGGGCTGCAATTCGCTCGACACTTGCCCCCAATAGACTGGGCGTTAATGTTGATTCAATGAATACATCGAGGCCAATCACAGACCGAGACTCTGTTTTGACAAAGTCTGCCTCACGTGATACTTCAGGAAGGTGTATGGGTTTGTAACTTCTGTTCTTATAATCAGGATAAGATTTACCTAAATTTCGCAGGATGCTTTCAGTAAATTCAGTGGTCGTTGCGGCTCCTTTATCTCCTAAGACATCACGTGTGATGACCTTGTCAAGGGCAAGAGTTCGGAAAAGAGCTTGTTCAATTTGAGAAGCGGCCTCAAATTCTTTTAAATGCCTTAGCATCATAACCCCAGAAAGAAGCACAGCTGTAGGATTGATATTGTTTTTTCCAGCATATTTAGGAGCGGAGCCATGTACAGCCTCAAAAATAGCAAATTGGTCTCCTAGGTTAGCACCCGGCGCAAAACCAAGTCCCCCCACGAGTGCGGAACCTAAATCACTCAAAATATCCCCATTCATATTAGTGGTTACAATCACGTCAAATTGCTCGGGATGTTTCACCATTTGATGAGCACAGTTATCAATAATAATGTGGTGAGCTTCAATATCTGGGTATTCTGTTGCAATATCTTCAAAGGTACGTTTCATGAGGCCTTCGGTCAATTTCATAATGTTGGCCTTCGTTGCACAGTGCACCATCTTCCGTCCTTCGGCACGGGCAAATTCAAAGGCGAGACGCACAATCTTTTCACAACCCTTGCGGGAGATAAGTTTCAGACACTGGGCGGTTCCTGGCGTTTCCATATGCTCGATGCCTGCATATAAGTCTTCCACATTCTCGCGAACGATAACAATATCTATACCTCGACCTGAATAGGGAGTTGGTACACCGGGAAATTCATGGATGGGCCTTATGTTAGCATATGTTTCGAACATTTTACGCAAAGTTACATTTGCGCTTTTTTCGCCAAAACCTACGGGTGTTTCTAAGGGACCCTTTAAAGCAATTTTATTGCGTACGATGGAGTCGATCGTTTCTTGAGGAACGCCTGTTGACAACCCCTTTTTAAAAACTTCTGCTCCCGCTTCACACACTTCCCAGTCAATTTTGACGCCGGTAGCTTCAATGATTTTGCGTGTAGCTCCTACGACTTCGGGGCCGATGCCATCACCTTCGATGAGGGTTATGTTGTGAGCAAGTGCCATGAAATTTCAAACTCTCTACTATTTTAAGAAACCATAGTATAAAGTATAAGCAATTTTAGCCTTTCAGCAAGTCTTTCGTCGTCTTCCTTAACAGCAATAGGCATAAAAATAGATTGGATGAAATTAACTTATTGATTAACAGCAAATTTCTGGGAATTCCACTCAGAACTTGTAAAATTGACTTGCGTTACTTTGGGTACTGGAATGGATAAGAGGAGGTTAATTTGTGCTGCAAACCGATTTGGAGAGCCGCTGCAATAAAAATCAACATTTAATTTATTCCACGATGTGTTTAGCATTTTATGTTTGTAAAGTTCTTGGGAAACGCTTTTCGCAATATGTTCAGCGGGATCAATAAAATTAATTTTCGTTGGTAAAATTTGTTCAACAATATCTGCAATCCAAGGATAATGTGTACATCCATAAACCAAAGTATTAAGGTTTTGGGTTTTAAATATTTCCAAATATTCTGTGGTTGTTCTTATCAATTCGGGGCCGGAAATACGTCCTGTTTCGATAATAGGAACAAATTTGGGACAGCTGATAGAAAAAATCTCGCCTTCAAATCCTGCTTTTTTTAAAATCCTTTCATGCATGCGGCTTTGAACGGATGTAGGGGTTGCAATAATGCCAAGCCGCTCGTTTTGATGATGTTCCAATAGGGCTTCAACCATCGGGTAAATTGTTCCAATAATGGGAATTGAAAAATGGGGAGAAACTATATCCAGAGCTGTAGTAGAGCTGGTATGACAAGCCGCCACAGCAAGCTTTACTCCCATTTCATTTTGCATCCAGGATAAAGTTTGTTGAGCATAGTTGATAATTTGTTCGGGTGTCTTTTCCCCATAGGGTAAATTTGCGGTGTCGGCAAAATAGACAAAATGCTCATGAGGTAACGCATTTTGCAGTTTTCTCAAAACTGTCAGTCCCCCAATGCCACTGTCAAATATACCAATAGATCTTTGAGACAGCATTATTTATAGCCCACTTGTTGCTGGGTTAACGTTTCTTGTCCAATGAAATTTTACACGATTCTGTACGCCCGTTAATAAATCATAGGAAACGTTATCCGTAAATTTGGCAACTTCTTCAATAGGTAAATCATTGCCCCATAGAATTACGGGATCTCCGACTTTAGCTGTGGGACAGGGGCTGAGATCAACAGCAATCATATCCATTGATACACGGCCAATTAATTGACATTTTGTGTTGTTCACTAAAATCGGTGCTCCATCTTTGGTTGTTCGAGGATAACCATCGCCATATCCAAAAGCAACAATTCCAACAGGAAGATCCGTTTGGCATATATAGCGAGCACCATAACCGACTGGAGATCCTCTTTTAATGACTTTAGTGGCAATTAAGCTTGTTTGTAGAGTCATTACAGGTTTAAGATTTAACTCTTCAGCTGTCTTATTTAAAAGGGGTGAAGCCCCATAAAGCGCAATACCGGGTCGAATAAAGTTGTAATGACATTCAGGAAACTGAAAGACGCCTGCAGAGTTGCATAAACTTGCTTCGGAAGGACCTTTTTGAGACACATTTTGAATGAAAGTCTGAAACGCACTTATTTGTTGTTTATTTAATGGGTTGCCTGCATCATCGGCGCAAGCCATATGTGACATGATGCGAATAGGGTGCGCAATTTGGCGACTATTTGAAAGCTGATCATAATACTGAGAAGCATTTTCTAAACTAAAACCTAACCGACCCATCCCTGTATCAACTTTTATCCAGGCTTGAATGGGCAAAGGACATGATAAGTTGGCTAGCCATTGCAATTGAATTTCTTCATGAAAGACAACATGAAACCCTTCTGTTGAAGCCACAAGAAGTTCATTAGGTTCAAATACACCTTCTGCCAATATAATGGGAATTTGAATGCCAACTTTACGTAAAGCTAATGCTTCATCAATTGAGGCGACCCCTAACATATCGACGTATTTTTCAAGTCGTGAAGAAACAGAGCGTAAGCCATGTCCATAAGCATTGGCCTTAACCATAGCAATCACTTTGGATTCAGGAGCTTTTCCTTTAATAACTTTAAGGTTATGAAGTAAATTTTCTGTAGATAAAATAGCAACGGCTGTACGACTCATGAAATATGCACTTTAACTGGTGGATGTCTAATCTTATAAATACCTTAGAAGGCATTGTTTATTCAAGAAGTTTTAAAGATATTAAGCAACAAAGTATAATAAAAACAATAAATTTATCTTAGTGAACGGTTCTTTGCGCCTCGGGCGAGTCGAGAGAAAAGAGAGGAATAACAACCTCAATTGTTTCACCCCTTGGGCTTTGCATTTCATAACACCCCCCCATGACACCGGAGGGAAGGGTTAAACTAACACTGCTGGTGTATTCAAATGTCTCTCCGGGATGGAGGACAGGCTGTTCCCCTACCACACCAGTCCCTTGAACTTCTTGAATTTTCCCGTGGGCATCCGTTATTTTCCAGTATCGAGACAAAAGTTGAAATGTTTCACAACCCTTGTTTTCAATGCAAATATGATAAGCCCAAACAAAAAGATTATTTGGTGGATTCGATTGATTTTGAAGATATACGGGTAAGACCGATACTCGAATGGTGTTGGTTGTTTGGGTAAAAGTAGAGTCTGACGTCATGGTCGGCATTCCTATATTCAGAGGGGATTTCACTCTTTTTATTATATGATAGTTATCCTGATTAAGGGGTTAAGGCTAGTGAAATATCCGCTTAAAATTTATATTTTATCCACAAGGCAAAATGCTCAGACGCTTAAAATTGAAGATATAGCAGATCAACACTCATTTTTTTATACGGAATTTTCTCAACAGTTGCTATAGTGCATCTTGAGCTTAAAATAAATTTCTTGAAAAGAATTAAGGGGCAAATTGAATGGCTGAGAAGTTTGATGAGTTTTTAGAAGAAGTTGAGAAGGATATTCGTCAAGAAAAGTTTCTTAAATTATGGAAGCAATATGGTAAGCAAGTTGTTGGGGTTTTTGGCGCAATAATCATTTTTATTATTGGGTATAATTTGTGGGGTCAATACCAGCATAACAAACAAATTCAAATGGCAGAAAAGCTTATTACAGCTCAAGAATTGATGGCGAAAGGGGAAAATGATAAAGCTCAAACCATCTTAACAAGTTTGTCTCAAAGCTCAAGTTCAACTTATGAATTTTTAGGGCTCTTTCAAAAAGCCGGTCTTTTTTTGCAGCAAAATTGCAAAGAAAAGTCAGCTGAGGCGATCGCTCTTTATAATCAACTATCAGCGAATACGAAAATAGAACCTTTGTGGAGAGATTTAGCTAAGCTTTTAGCTATTATGGCTAGCATGGATATATCGGGTGTAAAAATTGAAGAATTACTTACGCAGCTTGAGCCCCTTACAAATGAGAAAAACCCTTGGCGCTTTATTGCGAAAGAAATGCAAGGCGTACTGTTGTATCGCAAAGGCGACTCTGCAAAAAGCATGGAGCGCTTTATCCGCCTGGTTCAGGATAGCCAAACTCCGGCCGGAATTTCTATGCGAGCTCGATTAATGATCCAAATTGTATCTTCGAGCACACCTGAGACAAATAGCTAATTAATTTTTGATGAGAGAAAATCATGACAAGTAAATTAAAACTAAATTCAGCGCTGACTTTAGCAGCCAGTACTGCCATTTTCCTTAGTGGGTGTGACAGTTTTAAAGAAAAAGTTATTCTTTCTGGGAAAAGAGAAACAATTCTGGCCATTGATTCGTCACTACAATCTGACCCTGCCATTGCTCATTCTCCTGTTAACCTCCCGAGTCCTTCAAAAAATGAAGATTGGGCTCAAGCTGGCGGAAATCCTTCTCATGTTATGCCGAATGTGGTCTTAGCAAAAACGTTAAATAAAACATGGTCGACCTCTATTGGCTCTGGAGTCAGTGATGATCATCGAATGACTTCTGGACCCGTTATTGGCGGAGGTCGAATATTTGTAAGCGATGCCGTAGGACTTATTAGTGCTATTGATGTAAAAAGTGGTGCCATTGTGTGGTCAGTAGATCCTTTGCCTGAAGGACATGGTTCTGAGGCGATGGGTGGAGGCGTCTCTTTTCATAATGGTACTTTGTACTGTACAACCTCTCACGGAGAGTTGTTGGCCTTAAATGCTCAAGATGGCAAAATATTGTGGCGCAAATCTTTGGGCGCTCCTTCACGCGTGGCTCCAACAATTAAAGGGGACATTGTGTATGCATTAACAATTAACAATGAAACACATGCCATCACGACCTCGACGGGAAATGAGTTATGGAGTCACGCGGGCATATCTGAAGCCGCGGGTATCTTGGGCGGTGCAAGTCCAGCTGCAGAAGGCAATACAGTTATTGCAGCCTATTCTTCGGGAGAAGTTTTTGCTTTTCAAGCCACGAACGGTCAGCCACTTTGGGGAGATTTGTTAAATCCCGCGTTACGCATTGATTCTGTAGCCAGCATCGCACACATTCGTGCTCGACCAGCTATATCCGGGGGAGTTGTGTATGTTATTAGTCACGGGGGCCAAATGGTTGCTCAAGATCTCAAAACAGGAAGTCGTCTTTGGCAAAGAGAAATTGGGGCCATACGTAGTCCTGCAGTCATAGGAGATTCTATATTTATTATGACTAATGATACGGATTTAGTTTGTGTTAAAAAGCGAACGGGCCAGATACACTGGGCGGTACCTCTTCCTAAGTTAGATGACAATAAAAAGCCTATCTTATGGGCAGGACCAATTGTTGCCGATGACTCTTTAATTTTAACAAGTTCTAATGGAAAACTTTTATTTGCCTCACCGCAAAATGGAAAAACCTTAAAGACTTTAGAAATTGGGGATAGCTCAAGTCTTTCTCCAATTGTTGCTGGGGGCGCACTTTATGTGTTAACGGACAATGCTCAATTAATTAAATTTTCTAGTGAAGAACAGAAATCGTAAGAGATAATGCCTCAAAGCCCCAAAATATCCCAAATTGGGCACTCTTATACAGTGGCAATTATTGGACGTCCGAACGTTGGAAAATCAACCTTATTTAACAGATTGGTTGGTAAGCGACTGGCCTTGGTCCATGATCAACCCGGAATGACTCGTGACCGACGTGAAGGGGAAGGACATCTATTTGATTTAAGCTTTACGATCATTGATACAGCTGGTCTTGAAGATCCAGATACTTCTCTTTTAACAAAATCAATGATGGAGCAAACTCTTGCAGCTATTGAAGAAGCAGACTTAATTCTATTTGTTGTTGATGGTCGAGAGGGATGTACGCCTTACGATCAAGATTTGGCAAAACTTTTGCGTCGGCAGAAGAATCCAATTTTGGTTTTAGCCAATAAATGTGAAGGGCGACATGGTCATTTAGGATTGTCTGATGCCCATTCCCTGGGTCTTGGAGATGTTATAGCTATCTCTGCGGAACATGGAGAAGGCTTAACTGAGCTTTATGATGCAATGTCTGCTTACATTCCAGCGGATGAAGAGCAAGAAGACAGTGAAACTTCTCAAAAGCCACTTGGACTTGCTATTGTTGGCCGCCCCAATGTGGGGAAATCCACACTTATTAACCAGTTAATTGGTAAAGAGCGACTTCTTACAGGAGATATGCCGGGGGTGACGCGAGATGCTATAGCCCTTGATTGGGAGTACGAAGGACAACATATTCGTCTAACAGATACGGCCGGTATGCGTAAAAGTGGCCGAGTTACAGCTTCTGCTGAGCATTTGGCCGTCATGGATACACAACGCACAATTCAGTATGCAGAAGTTGTGATTGTAGTTATTGATGCGACCACTCCCCTTGAACGTCAAGATTTAAGTATTGCAAGCGACGTGGCTGAGGAAGGCCGTGCACTTATATTGGCACTAAACAAGTGGGACTTGGTAAAAGATAAAGACAAGCAAATGAAGGAAGTTCAAAGGATATTAGATATCCAATTAACTCAAGTGCGTGGCATCCCTTGTATTCCTATTTCTGCTATTCACGGCAAAAACCTCGCACAACTTATGAAAGCCGTTTTTCAAGTTTATAAGGCTTGGAACCAGCGATTGCCAACCGCAAAACTCAATCAATGGTTACAACATGTCGTTGATAAACATCCGGCACCTGCCGTATCTGGTCGTCGAATTCGCCTTAAATACATGACGCAAATTAAAACGCGTCCTCCAACTTTTGCCTTATTTGCAAGTCAAGCTGGTGAACTTCCAACATCCTATACTCGCTATTTAATTAATCAGATGCGCCAAGATTTCGATTTACCTGGCGTTCCCATTCGAATTTATATGCGAAGTGCCAAGAACCCATTTGCTGACAAAAAGGAATAACATCTCCGGTGAACCTGTTAAGAAGAAGCCCTATGCAGCTTTTTTGAATCGTCGTTTGATGTAATCTTGCAGAAGAATTTGAAATTCTTCTGCAATATGTTCTCCCCGTAAGGTATGAGTTTTTTCCCCATCCATAAATACAGGAGCAACAGGTGACTCACCTGTACCAGGTAAACTAATACCAATGTCTGCGTGCTTACTTTCTCCGGGACCATTAACAATGCATCCCATGACAGCAAGGTTTAAATTTTCTACACCTGGATATTCCTTTTTCCAAACAGGCATTTGGGCACGAACATAATCTTGAATGGTTTTGGCTAATGTTTGAAAGTAGGTGCTGGTTGTGCGTCCACATCCCGGACACGCAGAAACTAACGGAGAGAAAGAGCGAAGACCCATCGTTTGTAAAATTTCTTGGCAGACGATAACTTCTCGTTCCCTTGCTTCTCCTGGTGTTGGAGTTAGTGATGCCCGAATAGTATCCCCAATACCTTCTTGAAGAAGAATTGCCACGGCAGCCGTCGTGGCTACGATACTTTTTGATCCCAATCCAGCTTCCGTTAAACCCAAATGCAGTGAATAATTAGATTTATGAGCCAATTCACGGTAAACTGAAATTAAATCCTGAACACGACTAACCTTTGCCGATAAAATAATTTGGTCGGGTCGCATGCCAATTTCTTCTGCTAACTTTGCACTATTTAATGTAGAGCTTATCAATGCTTCCCGCAAAATTTCATCTCCACTACGTGGATTCGAAGATTTTCCATTTGTATCCATTAGATTTTGGGCCAAATCTTGATCAAGACTGCCCCAATTTACGCCAATACGGATAGGTTTATTAAATGTAAGGGCGGTTTCAACCATCATTTCAAATTGCTTATCGCGTTTTTCACCAAAGCCTACGTTTCCCGGATTAATACGATACTTCGCAAGGGTTTTAGCGCAGTCTGGAAAGTCCTTTAAGAGACGGTGACCATTAAAATGAAAGCAGCCAACCAAAGGAACATTAAGACCCGATTTTTCAACAAGTTCACCAATTCTGGCGACAGCTTGTGCTGATTCAGGACGATCTACAGTAATACGTACAATCTCGGATCCAGCTTTAGCGAGGCTAATAACTTGTTCGGCTGTCGCATCTGCATCGGCTGTATCTGTATTTGTCATAGATTGCACAAGAATTGGTGCATTCCCCCCAATTAAATAAGGACCCACTTGAACAGCATGGGTTTTGTGACGTTTAATTTCTGAGAGTTGAACCATGAGGATAGGGACCTTTCTATGACACGGTTAAGTTCTTTAAAAATTGTTGAGCTCGTGCGGCTTTAGGTTTTTGAAAGAATTTAGCCTTAAGTGTATTTTCTACCAGGTTTCCCTGATCAAGAAATAAAATCTGATCTGCGGCCAGTTTTGCAACACGCAGTTCATGTGTGGCCATAATAATCAAGCGATTTGAAGATTTCAAGCTTTGGATTAGATGAGCAACATCCGAAACCATTTCTGGATCCAGAGCAGAAGTTGGTTCATCAAATAAAAGAATGGGGGGATTAACTATGAGGGCACGGGCAATTGCAATTCTTTGCTTTTGTCCCCCGGATAATTGATTGGGAAATTGAGCCGCTTTATCTGCAAGGCCAAATTTTTCGAGTAGTCTCATCGCTTGCTTGGTTGCTTCTTCTTTTGTTTGATGCTTCAAAGCAATAGGCGCATGAATCAAATTTTGTAAAATCGTCATGTGGGGAAACAAGTGAAAGCCCTGAAAAACCATGCCAATTCCATAAGCAGGTAAATTTTTTAATGGTTGCCCTTTAAAGGTAAGGATACCTTTATCTGGAATATCAAGGCGACTCATGCAACGCAATAACGTTGACTTTCCGCTTCCCGATGGGCCCAAGAGAGCGGCTATTGATCCCATAGGAATTTTAAAGGAAATATCGTTGAGAACGAGGTGGTGATTAAAAGATTTAGAAA
The DNA here is from genome assembly GCA_016870095.1 of Alphaproteobacteria bacterium. Classification (NCBI taxonomy): domain Bacteria; kingdom Pseudomonadati; phylum Pseudomonadota; class Alphaproteobacteria; species Alphaproteobacteria bacterium. The sequence continues at coordinate 99,924 of VGCI01000005.1, forward strand.
GATTAAGAGCATTAAGCATGGCGCATATTCCGCTCTAAAGCTTTGGCAAAAAGGCTGACCACCATAACCAAGATATAATATGCAACAGCTGCAATCAAAAGAGGTTCAAAGAAAAGGTATTTTTCTGAAGCAACAATTTGTGAACGTCGCAATAAGTCTGCTTCACCAATTGTGGAAACAAGAGCTGATTCCTTTAACAAATCAACAATTTCATTGACCAAAGCCGGTAAAATATTTCTCAAAGCTTGGGGCAATATTATTGTGCATAATGTGGTGCGGTAAGATAGGCCTAGTACATGAGCAGCTTCCCATTGTCCTTTATCGATGGCTTGAATGCCTGCACGTATAATTTCTGAACTATAAGCCGCTGAATTAAGTGAGAATGTAAGAACGCCTGCTTCAAAAGCAGAAAGATTATAGCCTATAAGGGGGGGAAGGCCGAAATAAATAATAAAGAGTTGAACGAGCAGGGGGGTTCCTCGAAAAACAGATGTATAAATTTCTGCTATCCATCTTGGTGCTTTTAGGTGTGAGATCTTAGCAACAGCAAGTAAAATACCCAAAGGTAAACCGCACAAAAGGGAGGCAAGGGTAAATTTGATTGTGACCCCCACCCCCTCCAATATGAAGGGGAGAGAGGGCCATATAGCTTCAAAATGAAACGTCATGAGGGAGCCAATGTTCCTTAAGCTTCTTTAAGGAACCGTCAGCTTCCATTTCCGCCAAGATTTTGTCCACTTGGACTCGTAATGGGGATTCTTTTGGAAATGCAACAGCAGAACCACTAACTTCTCCAGGAAGAGTAATCAATTTAATGTTAGGTCGAGAAGATTTGATGGCTTCTGCTTCTGAAATGCCGAGTATTAAACAAGCCACATTTCCATTTTCCATCTCCTGAAGAAGATCTGGGACTTTGCTTAAGGATTTCACACGGACTTCCACATCTTGTGGCAAGGTATCCTTTGCGTAAGTTTCATGGACTGAACCGCTTTGTACACCAACCAATTCGCCCGCTAAATCTGTGGCAGATTCAATGGATGAGGTTCCTTTACATAATAGCACACGCTTGGATTTAATATATTCGTTTGAAAAATCAATAGATTTTCGACGTTCATTCGTCGGCGTAATAGAAGAGATAGCTGCGTCTAATCTTCCCGTAGATAAAGAGCCTAAGATGGCATCAAAAGACATATCCTTAAATGTAACTTCTTTATGAAGACGCTTCGCAATTTCATTCATTAAATCAATATCAAAGCCAACAATTTTTCCTTCTTTGAAATATTCGAAAGGTGCATAATCCGCAGATACACCAACTGTAAGCGTCTTGCCGCTACCATCCTTTTTGCTATCACAAGCAATAAATAGGAAAGATGCTGCCAATAAGATACCCATTAATTTTGAAACTTTCATTATCATTCCTTTAGGCTGAATTTTCTGAATCATAGTTTAAGTTTTATTGTTTTTATTGAAAAAGTTCAAGTAGGAAAGATTAATCAGGGATCCTTAGCATAATTGTTATGGATATTTACGGCTATAACGTCTAACTTTTCTCTATATTGACAAAAGTATAATTTGTCGTGACAATTAAAATATCAACCTAAGCAGGAGTTCATTTTCATGATTAAAAAAACTACACTTTTAGCACTTTTAATTGGCTTGTCATTAAACCCAGCATATTCAGCAGCTAAGAAAACCACGACAACTGATTCAGGTCTGCAGATTGTAGAAGTTAAGGAAGGCACGGGTAACTTGCCAAAAGCAGGTGACATAGTTCGTGTTCACTACACAGGAACATTGCCAGATGGGACGAAATTCGACAGTTCTCGCGATCGTAATGAGCCATTTCAATTTACCTTAGGCGAAGGCCAAGTTATTAAAGGTTGGGATGAAGGGATTTCAACGATGAAAGTTGGTGGCCGTCGAAATCTTATTATTCCTCCTGAACTTGGTTACGGTACACGAGGAGCCGGAGCTACCATTCCTGCAAATGCAACATTACATTTTGATGTTGAGCTAATTGGAATTCAAGGTAAAGATAAGAGTGCCTCCTCCAGTAAAGGACAATCCTCCCAATCTTAATCAACAGGTTTATCAAACTTAGAAGAGGCAGCTGTAAAGCTGCCTTTTTTATAGTTGGGTAAAGTTTGGTTAAAAGGTTAATTTGATTAAATATCTACATCTTGAATATGGGGCGCATTTTCTTGAATAAAGTTATATCGGGCTTCTGCATTCTTGCCCATAAGTCGGTCTACAAATTGCGCTATATCTTCATCATCTTGAATAAATACACGCAATAGCGTTCTTTTATCTCTATGCATGGTGGTTTCGCGCAATTGTATCGGTAACATTTCTCCCAAACCTTTAAATCTTCCGACATCTACATTCTTTGCGCCTTTAAAATGATTCTTCAGCAATTGGTCCTTTTCGGCCTCATCTTTTGCATAGACTGATTTTGATCCTTGGGTGAGACGAAAGAGAGGAGGTTGAGCAAGATAAACATTTCCCGCGTCAATAATGGCGCGCATTTCTTGAAAGAAGAAAGTAAGGAGAAGAGAAGCAATATGTGCACCGTCAACGTCTGCGTCTGTCATAATAATAACTTTGGCATACCTTAATTTAGTTGGATCACACAATTTTCCCATGCCACACCCCAGGGCAAGACCTAAATCTCTAATTTCTTGATTGGCATGCAGCTTTTCAATTGTGGCGTTTGCCACATTTAATATTTTTCCGCGTAAAGGCAGAACAGCTTGCGTTGCGCGGTCGCGGGCTTGCTTTGCGGAACCACCGGCTGAATCGCCTTCAACCAGAAAAATTTCACTATTTTCAGTAATGTTAGTTGTACAGTCCGCTAATTTGCCGGGGAGACGCAATTTTCGAGTCGCACTTGCTCTTGCCACTTCTTTGGCCTGACGACGCTTGAGACGATCTTCAGCACGACCAATGACGTGTTCCAGAAGTTCTGTTGCGGCTTGAGGATGAGCTCCTAGCCAGAGGTCAAAATGGTCTTTAACAGTATTTTCAACAAGTCTTGTCGCTTCAACGCTTGCTAATTTCTCTTTTGTTTGACCCTGGAACTGGGGCTGATTAATAAAACACGATAGAATGACGTAAGCACCTCCACTGACATCTTCAGCGGTCAACTGATTGGCACGCCGATTGCCAATCCGTTCCCCATAATCCTTTAATGCCTTAGTTAAAGCCTGACGAAATCCATTTTCATGTGTACCCCCTTGGGGTGTTGGGATCGTATTACAAAAAGATGAAATCCAACCTGTTTCATCGCTCGTGAAATCATCGACTGGCCAGGCAACCGCCCATTCCACACGCCCTTGCTTGCTGGGAAAAACGGCTTCTCCTGCGAAAGGATCTTCTGTGACGCTTGCACGCTCATCTAGCTGGTCTTTTAAATAATCAACCAATCCTGCCGGGTAATGCAATGTTGCGGTTTGGGGGATCTTGTCATTTTCTTTTAAAAGAGAAGGATCACAAACCCAATTTATTTCAACACCTTTAAAAAGATAAGCTTTGGCACGAGCCATTTGGAATAAAGCGGCAGGCCGGAAGTGTAGATTGTGACCAAAGATCTCCGGATCAGGGTGAAATCGTAAAGTGGTTCCTCGGCGGCTTGTGGCTCCTTCTTGTAGTTCCAGAGGCGTTGTAGGTTTGCCTTTTGAATAGGTTTGACGCCAAAGATTTCGCGAACGAGCAACTTCAATCTCCAGATAGTCTGACAAGGCATTAACAACAGAGACACCAACTCCATGGAGTCCTCCTGATGTTGAATATACTGCGTTGTTGAATTTTCCTCCTGAGTGAAGGGTTGTCAAAATCACTTCCAGAGCCGACAACTCGGGAAATTTGGGGTGTGGATCTGTGGGGATGCCGCGGCCATTATCTTTAATGCAAACAATATCTCCCGCTTCAAGACGAATTTCAATACGATTCGCATGACCAGAAACGGCTTCATCCATGGCATTATCGAGAACTTCGGCCACAAGGTGATGTAAGGCTTTCTCATCGGTTCCCCCAATATACATACCCGGCCGCTTGCGGACAGGTTCCAAGCCTTCAAGAACTTCGATATCCTTGGCGGAATATTCCGTGTTGGTGAGTGCACTGGATTGACGAAAAAGGTCAGACATAAAAGGAACCTATATTATTGAGCCTAAAATTTACTCCCATGACTGGGCGAGCAACAATTAATTTAATTATTAACCAATTTATATTTTTTTCAAGTCTAGGGTTTTGGTTTGAAACGCTCTGCTTGTGTTTCCGATCAAGGTTTAAAATGTTAAAAAAAATCTGAGTAACATGTCGGCTGATAGGGCAAGGTCATAGGTAAGGAGTTAACAATAGTGTTCAAAATTTGCATAATCAGAAAATTGTGAAATTTACGTCACCTTTCATAGACTTGATTTGCCATTACAATCGAGGGATAAATGAACCTCTCCCAAGGGAGAGGTTCAAGTAGCTTTTTCTTTTAAGCAGCCTTAGCTTGGCTTCCTAAAGCTTTCTGAGCTTGTTCAACAAGCGATTTAAAAGCAGCGGGTTGATTTACGGCTAAATCAGCCATTACTTTTCGATCAATCGTAATTCCAGCTTTCAGTAAGCCGTTGATGAAGCGAGAATAAGGCAATCCATTTGCCCGAGATGCTGCATTAATTCGTTGAATCCATAATGCCCGAAAATCGCGCTTTTTATTGCGACGATCCCGGTAAGCATACTGCCAAGACTTTTCGAGTCTCTGAATAGCAATACGAAAACACTTACTAGAGCGTCCTCGAAAACCCTTGGATAATTTTAAAACTTTTTTGTGACGGGCGTGTGTTGTGACGCCTCTTTTTACGCGTGCCATAATGGTATCTCCTTACATATGGAAGTAATAGCTAAGGACTTTTTTTGCATCTGCTTCGTGCATAATAGTCATCCCGCGGGCATTACGAAGCATTTTGTTGCTGCGCTTTCTCATGCCGTGGCGTTTGCCTGCTTGACCCATTTTGACTTTACCAGTTCCCGTGATTCGGAACCGCTTTTTCGCGCTACTCTTTGTTTTCAGTTTGGGCATTTCAGTCTCTTTTCTTTCAATGAATGATGTTAGTTAACGTGCCACAACGTATAGGCATACCCTTAAGCCACGCCGTCTTTTACAGGCACAACCTACTTATAGCCGACTCTCTTCTTAAAATTCAAGCTTAATTTCCTTTAAATAACTCTCGTCCGATAAGCATTCGGCGAATCTCTGACGTTCCTGCACCTATTTCATAAAGCTTTGCATCCCGAAGGAGGCGTCCAGCGGGATATTCGTTAATATAACCATTTCCCCCCAAAATCTGGATAGTATCTAAACTTAACTTTGTAGCGGCTTCTGCCGCAAAAAGAATGGCACCAGCTGCATCTTTACGGTTTACGCTTCCCTTATCGCAGGCTTTGGCAACTGTATATACATAAGCTCGGGCAGCATTCATTTGTGTGTACATGTCCGCTAATTTTGCTTGAATCAGTTGAAATTCACCAATCTTTTTGCCAAATTGCTCTCGCTCTTGAACATAGGGAATAGCAATATCGAGACAGGCTTGCATGATGCCAAGGGAGCCTCCAGACAAAACCACACGTTCAAAGTCCAATCCACTCATGAGGACGCGAACGCCTTCGTTGACTTTTCCTAAAATATTTTCTTTGGGGACTTTACAATTTGTAAAAACCAGTTCACAAGTATTTGATCCCCGCATACCTAACTTATCAAGTTTTTGGGCTGTGGAAAATCCCTCCATTCCCTTTTCAATGAGAAAAGCAGTTATTCCCTTGGCATGGGCTGATGGATTTGTTTTAGCGTAAACAACGAGAGTATCTGCATCAGGTCCATTGGTAATCCACATCTTTGTGCCGTTAAGAATATAATGGTCACCACTGGCATCCGCTTGCAATTTCATGGAAACAACGTCAGATCCTGCACCTGCCTCACTCATGGCAAGAGCACCAACGTGTTCCCCCGAAATGAGGTGAGGAAGGTATTTTTGTTTTTGATTTTCTGTGCCGTTCAGATTAATTTGATTAACACATAAGTTGGAATGCGCACCATAACTGAGTCCAACGGATGCTGAAGCTCTAGAAATTTCTTCTAAGACAATGACATGCTCTAGGTAACCCATATTAGAGCCACCATACTCTTGCCCTACTGTAATGCCCAAAAGTCCTAATTCCCCAAATTTTGGCCATAAATCACGCGGGAATACATTGCTTTCGTCTATTTGAGTGGCACGAGGAGCAATGGCCGAGGGGGCAAAAGCCTGAACCATATCGCGGACACTTTTGCAAGTTTCGGTTAAGTCAAAATCAAGGACGCTCACGAATCCACCTATGTGTTGTTGTCTCTCTCCTATTTTATTATGTACGGTCCCAATTGCTTCGCCAACCCCACAAATTGCCTTGTCAATCATTCCTTTACTTTTCATAGGGTACAATCAAAGTGAAGATGAACAATGGAGATAAAAATGACCAAAATATTAGCAGGAATTTGCTTCATAACCCTCCTCAGTGGATGTTGTGGAATGTATACGAACTGTAACCAGCCTCGAAATAATTCGTTAGGGGCAACGTGTGGATGCGGAAGTGATTGTGCGACAGGTTCGTGCAAAAAAGTAACTTATTAAAGATATAATCGTTAGGCGCCCGGTATAAGTTACCTTGTTCTTGGCTCCTAACTTCCTTTCTCCTTCTATTTAGCCACTTTTAATGTGCGACAATTTTTATATTCATAAAAAATTAATCTTTTCGGCATAATGATTAAATTATGAAAAATTGTATTCAAATGAGAAGAGGAGTCGTAATGCTCAAGACTTTCTTGCTAGCTTGTGTTCTGGGTGTTGCCAGCATGAGTAAAGGAATAGGTCACACTGGAAATGTATGCGATCCCTTAATACGTAGATACGAGGCGGCACATGGCATACCCCATAAGTTGTTAACGGCTATTTCTCTAGTAGAATCGGGGCGCAAAGTACAAGGTTCTATTGTAGCTTGGCCGTGGACTATTAATGCCAATGGAAAGCCATATGTTTTTGCAACGAAGGGACAGGCAATAAGTATGGTTCGCAAACTGCGCCAAATCGGTATTACCAGCATCGACGTGGGGTGCATGCAAGTGAATTTAAAACAGCACCCAGAAGCGTTTTCAACTCTTGATGCCGCTTTTGATCCAGAAACAAATATTGCCTACGCTGCAAAATTTCTGAAAGCCAAACAAAAAAATAAGGGATCTTGGGGCAATGCTGTTGCACATTATCACTCTGCGACGGCAAAATTTCACTTGCCCTACAAAGCCAAAGTTTTAAAGACTTGGGCTAAAGTTCAAAATGGTAAGATGACTTACCGCGAACCTCTAGATATTAAAAAATTGACTGCGGAAATGATTCTTGCTGATCTTGAACGCCATAAAGGTGAAATTGTAAATAATGTTGCTACACCTAGCGGTCGTCGTGTTCCAATGGTGGTAAGATTTGCCCCTTACAGAGTCTTTCAAAAAAATTCGCTCCAGTCACCCCAACTTGTTAACTCAGGTAGGGATCAACGAACAGGTCCTAAAATTATTCAAGGGTGGTTGCCGAAAGCTTTTGGAAGGGCAATCCACAGATCTTCAGCAAATGTTGTTCTTCAAAAGCCGGTTAGTGTAGAAAATATCAGTGTTATTAAAAATTCCATTCCTCTATCCGAGAAGAACAAAAGTGATGGTAAACAGCACAAAGATAAAGTTCCGTCTATTTCAAAATTTCATGCAAAATCTCGATAACGAGATCTTGATTTTCATGGGAGAGTTGAGGATATAGCGGTAAACTAAATATTCGATTTCCTATAGATTCTGCATGAGGAAAATCTCCTTCTTTCCACCCATAAGTTTTCCGGTAAAAAGGATAAAGGTGAGCGGCTCGGTAGTGAAGTCCTGTACCAATATTTCTATTTTTTAAAGTTTGCATAACTTCATCTCGACTTTTGTGATTTGTGAGAGGAGCAAAGAGATGCCATGCATGACGGTGTGAGTATGACGGAGTTGCAGGGAGTGTTAACCCCCCACAATTTTTCAAACTTTCTTGATAGCGTTGAACTAAGGTTGTTCTCTGCTCAATGAATGAATTGAGGCTTTTTAACTGATGGATGCCAATTGCGGCTTGTAAGTCCATCATATTTGCTTTGTGGCCTGGGCAAACAATTTCATAGTCTTGTGAACCTGATTTACCAAACCGATTCCAGGCTTCCCGGTCCATTCCATGAAAACGCAAAAGGGCAATTTTTTTCGCAAAAGCATCATCGCGAGTGGTGATGCATCCTCCTTCACCCGTGGTCATATTTTTGTTGGGATGGAAACTGAAGACTTGAATATCACCAAAGCTTCCAATGCGGCGGCCTTTATATTCGGTTCCGATTGCATGAGCAGCATCTTCAATAACTCTGAGATTATGTTTGTTCGCTAATTCGTAGATAGGATCTAAATCTACGGGCAATCCCGCAAAATGCACAGGCATAATGGCTTTGGTGCGTGATGTAATTTTAGAGGCAATCTGCTTTACATCTATGTTGTACGTGCCGGGCTCCACATCAACTAAGACTGGCTTAAGACCATTAAGATGGATAACGTTTAAAGTAGCAGCAAAGGTCATTGGGGTTGTAATAATTTCATCCCCTTTTTCAAATGCCAGAGCTTGTAGGGCTAAGTCTAGACCTATTGTTGCTGAAGTGACGGTAAGGGCGTGTGGTGCTTGACAATAGGTGCGCAAATCTTCTTCAAATTGTGCAACTTTTGGTCCGGTCGTAATCCAACCTGATCGAAGTGTTGCAACGACGTCTGCAATGGCTTCTTCGCTGATTGTGGGTCGTGAAAAAGGAAGGAACTCGGAAAATTCCTTTTTGGAAGGAGTATTTTGGGTATCAGTTTGTATAGGCTTAACACTCATGGATTTCGTTTCCTTATTTATTTGAAATTAACATGTTATTCTGGCTTACGCCTAAGCTTTTATAATGGAAGTTTGGTTGTCGTTTGGTCAGTTGAGAAATTTCTTTAATCTGTGAAACAATGAGAAAACGTATATCACTATTCCAAAGTTTTAAAAACTGATCTTCATTGACCATCCATTTAGAGCAGTCTTCTACTTCACAGCCAAATTCCAATTCTCCTTTTGTGTCAATAACCATAACGGTTTGGTTAGTGTAGACAGGTAAATCTTGATAGTAATTTTTATAGCATCCAATTACATCACCTGGCTTCTTTAGGGTTTGAATAATTTGAGCTAACGGTTTTATGGAAGGACGTTGGAGTTCTGGTGTCAGATGAATAACAACGGCAATAAAGAGAATAGCCACGAATCGTACCATGTTTAACGCTACTTTGATCTGGTTTTTATAAAGACAAAATTGTGTTATGAGACCTGTAATCATTAGGACGATAGCAAAAGTTGTAAAATCTATCCAGAGGTAGGGCCTGTGATCAATTAACTGCGGTAGTAGCCAAAGAGTTATCAAACCAATAAGACTCATTATCTCTAAGACGAAGGAAAATACTTTAAGGTTAAAGCGTGCTAACCTATGAGATTCCGGTTGAATTAATTTTGTCCAGTAGATACCCAATATAAGCGCCAGCGGCGTAAAACAGGGTAAAACATAAGGCACAAGTTTAGAATTTGATATGGAAAAGAAGGCAAATGTCCAGCCAGCCCAAATGAGAAGAAAAATAGTCGTATCCCGCTTTTCCTGTGATGGTTGCATTTTTACACTATCCTTTATGGCATTTAGAAGAAATATTGCCCAAGGGAATAGTCCGAGCAATATAACGGGTACGAAGAAATAAAAGGGCTGCGTGCGAAGGTGCATAGATGTTGTGTAGCGATAGAAATGCTCAATTACAAAGTATTTGTAAGCAAATTCGGGGTTTTTTAGGCTTGCTAAAATATGCCAAGGCGCGGCTATAGCTAAAAAAAGAAGGATACCTGACGGCATATAGGCCGGCCATAAATCTTTCCATCGCCTTGTTAGTGTAGCCCAAATAAGAATGACGGGACCAGAAATAGCCAAAGCCATGAGGCCCTTAGTGAGGACAGCGAGAGCAGAAAATCCATAAAATGCCCATGCCCATAATCTTCGTCTTGCACTTGCAGGCGTTTGCACAGTCAAAAGAAATGAAAATAAACTTAAGGTGATGAGCGTTGTGACGGCCATGTCCAATATAATGAGTCGACTTAATGCGTAATAGAGGGGGCTGGTTGCAAGAATAAAACACGCTGCCATTCCTATTTTGGGCGTGTAAATTTTACGGCCGAACCAATAGGTTGCAACACATCCAATTAATCCAAATAACAGACAGCTAATACGCATAGCCCATTCGTGAAGGCCAAATAATTTAATATTTGCCGCCTGGATCCAATAAAATAGGGCAGGTTTTTCAAAGTATTTTACGCCATTTAATCTCGGTGTAACATAGTCACCAGTTGAAACCATTTCACGAGGAATTTCAACATATCGACCTTCATCAGGCGTTGCAAAAGGGCGATTTCCGATAAGCAAGCCAAACCAAATGGTAAGGATGGGAATAATCCAAAACCAAGAAGATTCGGTAATGTATTGAATTTTTTTCATGACTTATTCATAAGCTTACCCTATGTGGGATGCAAGACTTTTCAAGCCTATTGTGACAAAATTGGCTATTTAGAGGCAAATTGAAAAGTCTGACGTTATGTCACATAGCATTAGCTCTGCTATGCATGTAATTAATACCTACCATGCTATTTTTAATGTGTTGCTGGTCGGAAAGTGGACTGGGGTTTTGGTTAGAAATATATCTTAACTTATCAGGAGTGTATAATGATTCCATGTTGTTTTCACCCTACGCGTATTATAATTTTGAATGATTCAAAAGAACTACTCGATAGTCTGAATCAACAATTATCAAGATCTCATATGACTTTAGACTTCTTTGAAAATTCAGACAAAGCTCTACATTATATTAATGAAATATATCAACATGAGCCTTTCTATAATCGATATCGCGAACTAAAAGAAAATCGGGTAAAAAGCAAATCTAGGGTGAAAACTCATATTGTTGACACGCATAATGAGATATACCGTCCTCAAAGATTTGATGAAATTTCTACCGTCGTTATTCGTCAAATTCCATCTCAGATTCCCTTGAAGAACATCAATGAAATGACCGGGTTGGAATTTTTTGGAAAGATTGATAACCCTCATGTCCAGAAAATTCTCTTAATAAATGATGACAATCAAGAGCTAGCACAGCAAGCCTTAGAAAAAGGTGATATTGACGACTATTTGGTAGATACTGACTTTAATTGGCTTGAGACATTCTACCAAAAATTGCAGGAGTCTCAATGGCAGTACTTTAATAAATTATCAAAAATTTTTTTTGAAAAAGTTCGCCCAGGGCATGTCAATGAATACGCTTTAAACGATCCTAACTTTCAAAAATTCTTCAAAACAATTATAGAAAATTACGGTTTCACAGAAGCGTATTTGTGTGAAACGACGGGCAGTTATTTGTTTTTGGATGAACAAGCACAAGATCATGGATTGGTTGTAAATATTGGCGATCAACTTGATAATTGGGCGCGTACAGGTCAAGCAAAGGGTATTAACACACCGCTTTTAAAAGAACTTAAAGATCGAAAGAAAATGATGTGCTATCACGCATCCGTTGATGGTGGGGAACCAGACAAAAGTCATTGGGATATTTATGCACATCCTGCCAAAACAATACAAGGGAAGGGGCGATCTTACTATTACGCGTTTGCCCCAAATTTATATGATATTGATGTGGCACGTATCTTGCCTTTTGAAGAATATCGTGATCAGCAGCGTAAAATAGGTCGTTATCATTAATATCCAAGCACCTTACAATTATGATCGATAAAGTGCTTTTTTCAGATTTCAAGGTCTAATGTTATTACAAAGCTTAGTTTTAATTCGCTGGCGCTCATATTTTAGCAGATTGACACTTCCTCACATAATTTCATAGATTCAATAATGGTAATAGAATCATATTTATGCCTTTAAATTTTTGTTAGGTCTGTTTCTTTAAATTAAAAATTTAGAGAAAAAGAATGGCTAATTTTTAAGTGAATATAAATTATTTGAGTAGTGTAAATTCTTTGAATATTAGGGATTTTGATAAAGAATGATTAAGCTGCTCCAATTAATTGGTCTAATTATTTGCTCAATATCTGTATATTATTTACTGGACCTGCAGTGGAAACAATTTTCGTCATTTTCCATAGGGGAAATACTTTTCGTTTTTAATGCAATTCTTGCGCTCTTTTTGTTAAATTTTTATATTGTTTCTTTGCGACTTTATTTTCTTTATCGTCAATTTGGCTATAAATTAAAATTTAGCGAAGCTTGTGACGCGAGTCTTTCTGGACAACTTTCAAACCTATTTTTTATCCCGTTTGTAGGGTCGATGATGGGTCAAAAGTCTCGACTCTCTACAAAGAATATTCCTAATACACTCATTGCATTTGCGGTTGTTTATGAACGACTTTTTGTCAGCATTATTGGCGTAGTATTGTCCCTCATTAGCTGTGTTCTTTTATTTAAACCATCCCTATCATATTACATAAGTCAATATTCTCGACTTATCGAAGCTTTAGTGGTTTTTGTAGGGGTAGTGCTTATCTTTATCCTACAAGGCTTTAATAAACATGAAGCAAAATTAGCTAAATCATTTTTTATAAAAAGGTCTTTGAAATATTTTGGGATAATGACATTGATAACAAGTATCGGTTGGCTTGTTGTTGGTTCTTCATTTATCGTTGGTATTGCCATATTCAATAAATTATTTCCAACGGCATCTTATGTGGGAGGAGGTATCGTAACGAGTTTTCTCGCCAGTTTGCCGATTAGTGTTAATGGATGGGGAATAAGAGAGCTTGCGTCAATAAAGGTTTTTGGTGAGTTAGGCGTAAAACATGATACGGCACTTCTAGTTTCACTGTTGGTTGGTATTTCTTCAGTTTTGGCTATCTTATTATTATATGGAATAAAGATCCTTATATATTCCAAGTATTATACAAAAGTCAAAAATGCTTTTGGAAAATCCAGAGATGACCGAGAAGCAAAATTAGGAAAAAATTTGTTCTCACAAATACTTATCCATCCCTTAAAAAGGGATCAAAAAAATGTATTAAATTCTTTTATATCATCCTTACGGGTAAAAACTGTTATTGGTTTAATGGGGTATCTTGTTGCTTTTTTGATATTGTTTCAATTTCGAATTCACTATGAAATTTATTCAATAACTGTAAATCTTGCCGATATTTTCGCCTACGCGGCTCTTTTTATATTTGTTTCAGAAATTATGTGGTCCAATAAAACACTAGATTTTTCTCTACCTAACGTACAAAAATTTTTAATAATTATTACTGGTATTCTGACATTATCACTCCTAATTGGTATAATGAATTTTGGCTTAACACACTGGGCCCTTTTGTCTCGCTATTTTGGATGGTTTTGCCTAGTTGGATATTTTTCTATTGGTGTTTTATGTCGATTTTATATTAATGACCAATTTAATAAACGCCTCATTGATATACTTATACTTTCCATAACGACAATCTTATTGGTCAAACATGGGCTATATCTTTTAAAAGTAGTGCCTATTTTTAAAAATCTTGTTTTGGATCATAATCTTGACGGGTATGCTCTGAACAGAAATGCTTTTGCATTTCAATTGCTGACCATTTCTTTATTTCACTTTATCCGGGGGCGGGATGATGGGAATAAAAGCATTATGCCAAATCGGCACTCTCTGCATTTAGGACTTATTCTTGCTGGAATAATTATGACTGCCTCTCGATCAGCCATAATAACATGTGTATTTTTAATCTTAGTCTATAGTTTAATTCGTGCCATTAACTTTCGCCAGCTTATTCGATATACCTTATCAAGCTTCTTGGGTTTAATTCTTTTATTAGGTCTAAGGTTTGCATCAAATCTATCTTTGTCTGGGTTTCATTTATTATATTTATCACCTCCTTCAATAAATATTTCTATGGATTCTTCAATACAAGAGCGAATATATACAATTTTTAAGGGATTAAAGATGGGGTGGCATCACCCTATATTTGGGGCGGGTTTAGGTGCTTTTGTGCATGATGAGGCGGTGAGTAATAATCGCTTTCTCGTGATTCATAATGTTTGGGTCTGGATATGGGCTGAGTGTGGTCTTTTGGGAATAGCTGTAATTTTATGGTTTTCATATCTATGTTTAAAAAAATTATATAAAAGTGTAATTTTAGCTAAGAAAAATAAAATTCCCTTGCCACATAATGAGACTTTTTTAATAGGATCATTAACCATTTTTCTACTGATGAGCATGGCACATGATATAATGTATCAGCGCGTTTTTTGGTTTACTTTTGGCTTAATGATTTTGCAAAAGAAATCAAAATATTTCCTTACAAATCCATCAAAAAATATAAGCAAATCTACCTTTACATAGCTTTAAGAACTATAATAGAGCCTAAATTCTATTGGGTGAGGTGCATGGTCAAGTGCAAAGACTTCTGCCCACTTTAAATTGCAATAGCTTTTTATGAAATCGAGAGAAAAAACGCCTCCTGCTGTTAGAAAAGCTGAATCTTTCTCTAAACTCATCAGAGCTTCTCTAAGGGAGGAACATACAGTAGGTAAGGTTTTGGCTATCTCTTTTTCTTCGTAAAGATCATGATCTGCAGCCTCACCAGGATGAATGCGATTTTTGATTCCATCTAGTCCTGCCATCATCATGGCCGAATAGGCTAAATAACTATTCGCTGTTGGATCGGGAAAACGAACTTCTACCCTTTTTGAATTATCACCATAAGTAAGAGGAATACGACAAGCGGCTGATCGGTTTCCTGCAGAATAGGCAAGCATCACGGGGGCTTCAAAACCTGGAATTAGACGTTTGTAACTATTTGTTGTGGGATTTGTAAATGCATTTAAGGCTTTGGCATGCTTCAAAATACCCCCAATATAGAAAAGAGCTGTCTCGGATAATCCACCATATTCTTTTCCAGCAAACAGCGCATTGTTTCCTAACCAAAGAGATTGGTGAACGTGCATTCCAGAGCCATTATCCCCATACACGGGTTTGGGCATAAAAGTCGCTGTTTTTCCGTAAGAATGGGCAACATTGCGGACTACATACTTATAAATTTGAAGGCCATCCGCCGCATCCAATAGATTTGCATATTTTACGCCAATTTCGTGTTGAGCGGGAGCGACTTCATGATGGTGTTTTTCCATAATTAAACCAAATTCTGCCATGGTCGTGACCATTTCTGCTCGCAAATCGCACAGTGAATCCTTGGGACCAACGTGAATATATCCACCTTTAGTTAATGGTCTATGTCCATGGTTAGAAGTGTCTACAGACTGTCCATTTGCTTGGGGAAACTCGTCTGAGGCGAGTTCATAAAATGAAGTTGCTGTGCCAGAATCGAACGATACATTATCAAATATGAAAAATTCTGGTTCTGCACCAAAACAGGCATTATCTGCAATGCCTGATTCTAAAAGATACGCTTGAGCTCTTTTTGCCAGGGAGCGAGGGTCACGATCATAAGGTAAACGGGTTACGGGATCATAAACGTCACAAAAAACAATCGTTGTTGGTTGAGATGAAAATTGATCTATCATGGTCCGCGTTAGATCGGGAATCAAAATCATATCAGACTCATGAATGGCCTTCCAACCCGGAATTGATGAGCCATCAAAGAAAATACCTTCTTGTATAAGATTTTCAGTAACAGCAGAGATTGGCATGGACATATGATGCCAAGCCCCTGATAAATCCGTGAATCGAAAGTCTACATATTGGGTATTAGATGACACTAATTGGGTAAGAAATTCTTTCGGGCCTGCCATAACCTTCACCTCGTAATTTGGTTTATTCTATATTAAGAGTATCTACCTCTAAAATATACTCCAATAAGATTTAACAAATTATGTATATTTTTTGATTGAAGTTAACGATTTATTTTTTATTTCTATTTTAAATTAAGATAGGAAGGAAAATTCATGAGTTTCGACATTTATGCGCTTTCTGTAGGGGTATTTGCATTTTGTTTATTGCTTTTACCTCATCTTAACAGAGATAATCGGTGGGTTCGCCTTGCCGTAATAGGCATATTGACCATTTTTTGGGCACGTTATATGCTATGGCGCTTGTGTGATACTACTTTACCTATCCCTATGCCCACTGGACTTGGAATATGGATTTGGTTTTGCTTCTTTATCGAAATTTTAGTTTCCGTTGAAAGTTTAATATTTTATATCACCATGCTCCGTCACTCAGATCGCCTGGGTCAGGCGGATAAATATGAAAAAGCTTTACGGGATTTGCCTGCCAATGATTTGCCCACTATTGACGTATTTGTGCCAACATATAATGAAGAAATTCAGGTTATTGAGCGCTCCATTTTGGGTTGCTTACATCTTGATTGGCCGAAAGAGAAACTCAAGGTATGGGTCCTTGATGATGGAAAGCGAGATTGGGTAAAGGAATTTTGTGAAGAAGTGGGGGCAGGATATATTCGTCGTCAAGAATGGATTCATGCTAAAGCGGGAAATTTAAATCACGCCTTTGAAGTCACGAAGGGTGACTTTATTGCTGTATTCGACGCTGACTTTGTTCCTTTCCGTAATTTTTTGTATCGCGTTGTTGGATTTTTCGTTGATCCGACGGTTGCCATTGTTCAAACACCACAACATTTTTTCAATAAAGACTATGTCCAGACAAACTTGCATATTTATGATTCCGCGCCCGATGATCAACGATTATTTTTTGATGTCATGATGCCTGCACGTGACGGGTGGAATGCCGCTTTTTGGTGTGGATCTTGTAGTCTCACTCGACGTACCGCCATGCAAGTGACGGGGGGTGTTCCCACGAAATCTATTACGGAAGATTTGACAACAACGCTGGCTTTATTGCGCCATGGGTACATTACACGCTACCTCAATCAAAAGCTAAGCCATGGTCTCGCTCCCGAATCATTACCAAGTCTTCTTACTCAACGTAGACGCTGGTGTCGAGGCACCATTCAAACAATGTTTATGAATGATGGCCCTTTGGGACCGAGACTTAGGTTTATACACCGGGTGCTGTTTTTCCCTTGGCACTGGTTGGTGAGCCCCTTTACCAGAATATTTAGCTTTATTGTTCCTATTGTGTTTTTATTGACAGGGTTCCCGGCTTTGGTAATTACGCATTATTCTGAGCTAATTTATTACCACTTTCCGGCTTACATCATAAATCTTTTTGTCACGCTTTGGCTTGCCCCACGCCACTATATTCCTTTATTAAGCAGTTCGGTTGCATCACTGGAAGCTGTTCAAGTTATCCCCACAGTTATGGATAGTCTCATGGCTCCCTTTAAGAAAGAGTTTGGTGTTACACCTAAGGGAAGTATGGGTCGTCCAGAAAAGAAACGACATATTCATCATTTTTCATTTTGGGTATGTTTAACCTTACTTTTCTTAACGTCATTTGGAATATTAATAAATCTTGTTCCTGAAACAAGCCCAATCTCAGAAGGTGGATTTTTTCCTATAGCTTCTATTTGGGCAACCATGAATGTCCTCATGCTTGTTATTATGACCTTATTAAGCGTAGAGCATCCTCGGCCAAGAACGGATGAACGTTTCAAAATCGATGAAGCTGGGGAAATGTTCGTGGATGGCAAGAAATTTCCTATTCATATTTATGATATCTCACTTGGGGGGGCAAGGATTCGCCAAGAAATAACGTCGCACGACAAATTGCGGGAGCATCAGGAAGTTGAGATTTTGCTGCCATCTTACGGCAAGATCCCTGCAGCCGTTGTCCGTGAAAAAAGTGGTATTCTCCAAGTCCAATTTAATAATTTAACGGGTACGCTGCGGCATACTTTGATTCAGCATCTTTATACAGGAAGATATAGCAATGTGAGTGAATTGAAATATGATAATTTCATGCGACGTCTTTTGCGACGCATTTTTCATAATCATAAATCGCTCTATTCGCCTGACACAAAGGCCCAATAAATCACATTTCTGATTGCTAACTTAACGAATCTTTAGCAAATAATTCGTACAATTTAAGTAGGGGAATAATAAGGCAAATAGAGATGAGCCGTTATGTCAGATTCTAACCAAGATACTACAGATGGTAAGCAACAAAACGATACACAAACCATATTCCGCGACGAAGCTTTGGCTTATATTTCCACGCCCAGCGACGTTAATAAAATTATCTCTGTGGTTGGCTCTGGAACTTGGATTTTAATAACTGTTTTTATCATTGCGATGGTGATGGGCGTCGGTTGGTTGTTTTGGGGAAGTATTCCAATTACATTGCAAGGGCATGGGATCCTCATTCCGAAGGGTGGTATATTTAAAACGATTACCTCTCCAGAAGGCTACAACACTATTAAAGAGCTGATGGTCAAGACGGATCAAATTGTTGAAAAGGATCAAGTCGTTGCCATTTTAGATAATCCTGAAATTACGAAATCTATTGCTGTACGTACGGAATATATTGCAGATCTCACAAAAAAGCGTGATGAACTATCGGTTGCAGCCGTAAAAAGCATTAAAGAAAAGAAAGAAAACTACGAACACCAAAAGAAAATCATTGAGGACAGTTTAAAAACAAAAGTCGAATATTTAAAAAACCTTGAAGATAATCTCGTAAAACAAAAAGGACTTTTAGAAAAAGGATATGCAAGACAACAAAATGTTCTTGATGTTGAAAGCCAAATTAACAACATAAAGCAAGAAGACTTGCATGCTCAAGAAAAGCTTGTCCAACTTAAGAAAGAATTGATGGTAGATCAAGAGAATTGGTCACAGCGTGAACGAGAAATCGCTCTCAAACTTGGAGACGAAATTCGGGGTCTTGATGACTTAAAAACACGCCAGGAGACATCACGCGTAATTAAAAGCCCGTTAAAAGGTAAGGTCATCAGTGTCCACCATAAAATAAAAGATAATGTGCCTGCAAACGAACCTTTAATTACAGTTAGTCAAGGTGATGAAAGTCAGCTTGAGGGATTGATCTATCTGAACCCGCTTGAAGGAAAAGAAGTTAAAGTTGGTATGAAAGTTTATATGATACCCACCCACTTGGAGAAGGAACATGTGGGTTATGTACAAGGTGAAGTGATGGAAATTTCTTCCTACCCCGAAACAGCTCGAAGCCTCATGTCAACACTTCAAAACGAGGAACTTGTTAAGAAATTTACAGAGACCAGTCCACCACTTAGTGCCCGTATTCGTATTATAAAAAACATAAAGAATAAAGAAAAATCGCCTGTAGAGACCTTTAAACTATCTCCAGGAACTTGGATATATGGACGTGTCATTATTGAGAGTCGGTCACCATTTGCCATTATTATTCCAGAACTAAAAAAATTGGTTGAGATTGCGCCATGACAAAGCGACAACCTTCGCAAAAAAAGTCATCATTTTCTAACAAAAAAATTCCGCTAGCACAGTGGATAAAAGCTAATACTGTATTCTTTTTTCATACTTTAAGTAGTTTAGCAAAGCGCGCAGATAAAAAAGCAAAGCCTTTTATACGCTCCATCCTTAAGACGATAAATAAGGTGGCGAAGGTGTTAAAATCTAAAATTTCCGCAATGATGGTGTTTGTGCGAAGAAATTCTAAAAATTTTAAAAAATGGAAAAAAGCTGCTCAATTAGCCGTCATATCTTTCTTGATGACGTGGACACCTCAATTGTATCAACATTTGCTGAGGATTCGAGACGACTGGCACCGTCAAAAAAAAGCTGTTAAGCGATGGCTCCACCAGAGAATTGCGAACAAATCATCTGTGTTCGGAAAAGCTTATGATATTTTTAAATCTATGCAAGATTCTCCCTTATTTGGTAACCCTTTTTCACGTCGAAAAAGTGTTCATAAAACACCAACTTTCTTGCAAATGGAGGCTACAGAATGTGGATCTATTTGTTTTTCGATTGTGCTGGCCCATTATGGGCACGAACTAACCGCAGAGGAAGCTCGTTGTGCATGTGGTGTTTCGCGCGATGGAAGCAAGGCAAGCCATATAATAATGGCGGCGCGTCAATATAATATGAAAGCTGCGGGATACAGCCTAAAAAATTTAGGGGACTTAGATAAATGCGATTTGCCAGCTATAATCCATTGGAATTTTGACCATTTTGTCGTTTACGAGGGTCGTATTGGCAAATATTTTTATATTAATGATCCTGCAACAGGCCGGAGACGCGTTGATTTCAAAGAATTTAACCAAAATTTCACGGGCGTCATATTAATTTTAACACCCACGAAACAATTTAGAAAAAAACAACAGGAAAGTGCGCTTGGAAATTTTTTATCTCTATCTTTGAAAAGAGGTGTAAGCGGTATTTTAGCTGCATTTTTCCTAAGCATTTTACAGATACTTCCCACCCTCCTGATTGCGTTTTCCAGTAAAGTTTTTATTGACTATATTATGGTTAAAAATATGTCATATTGGTTGATTCCCCTAACGCTTATTTTAGCAGGATGTGTGATCTTACAATCAACACTTCTCTCCTTCCAACAACGCTTGCTTGTCCGCTTAAGTCTTCATTTTAAGTTAACTTTAGAAAGTCTTATTATTCATAAATTATTTCATTTGCCCCTTCGTTTTTTTGATCAACGTTTCAGTGGCGACATTTTATATCGTCTTTCTTCAGCAGAAGAGCTTTCTGACCTTTTATCCCTTGAAATTATGGGTGCTCTATCCAATATTTTTGGTATGATTATTTTCACTATTGTCTTAATGCAGCTATCTTTGCCTCTGTTTCTTGTTATGCTTGTTTTTATAGCTTTGCGCATTCTTGTATTTTACTTCTCTCGGGAAAGCATAAGGGAATCAAACATCCATTTTCAGCAACAATTCGGTAAGGTCTCTGGTATTGCCATGAATGGTTTGGACATGGTTGATACCTTAAAAGCAAACAATCTCGAGAATATCTTTTTTAAAAATTGGGCAGCTAATCACGATGTTCTTTTGAATAAACAACAGCGCGTATCACTAATTGATCAGCGCACCAGTATCATGCTGATGACATTAGCTGGCCTCATGACAGTAGGATTGATGTTTAAGGGTACCTATTTGGTTATGGGAGAACAATTAACTATTGGTACGCTTATGGCTTTTATGACTCTTTCAGCATATTTAGATGGGCCTTTAATGACCTTTTTAGACTTTTCCAGCAAAATTGAAAAAATCAAAGCTTCAATTAATAGATTTAACGATATTTTACTTCATGATTCCCTGGAAGAAAAAGATACTCTTGCTTCAAAGCGTAAAGCCAAAGAGAAAGAATTACCTGCGCTCAAAGATAATATAATCTTAAAAGATATAACTTTTGGTTATGCTCCTTTGGATCCCCCCATTTTTGAAAATTTGAATTTGACAATTCCGTATGGGAAAACTGTGGCTTTTGTAGGGGTGAGTGGTTCCGGAAAATCAACTATTTCTAAAGTTATTTGTGGTTTGTACCCGTTAACAAAGGGTGAAATTTTATGGGATAACGTTTCCATACATGAAATTAAAGAAGAGTTGCGAACCAAACGCATTTCCCTTGTAGATCAGGATATTTACTTATTTGACGGCACGGTGCGAGACAATCTTACCTCATGGGATAAAGACGTTGATGATGAAGTGCTTATCGATGCCTTGCAATTGGTGGGATTATATAATGAATTGTTGCCTCGAGGTCTTCTCAACAGTCCTGTTGGAGAAAATGGGGTTAATTTGAGCGGGGGGCAACGCCAACGGTTAGAAATTGCACGTGCCCTTATTCGAAAGGCGGATGTTCTTATCCTTGATGAGGCGACAAGCTCCTTAGATGTTCCCAATGAGTTGCATATATTTAAATCTTTAAGCCAACTTAGTATAACAACCATTATTATCGCGCATCGCTTATCGACCATCCAACAATCAGATATGATTCACGTTATTCATGAAGGAAAAATTGTTCAAAGTGGATCGCATAATATTCTTGCGGAAAATGAGGGAATTTATAAAACCCTCATGAAATTGGAGACAGCTTAAGCAATGAAATATTATCAGACATATATGGAGGTTATGTTATGACAAAGCAAGATAACTTCCCTTTTGAGAATCCTTTATTTAAGGCGGCTCCTACATTGCAAAAGGCGATGTTTCCGAACCTAAACAATTTTAATCATGATCAAGCTCTATTAGCCTGTTTTGAAGCCCTGGCCTTTATGAATAACACGAATGAAAAGCCAAGTTTGCATCCACTTGCGCGCACGGTTGAAGAAGTTGTTGAAAAAATGGCAGGAAGCTGTGGCTTTATGCCTCGAGAAATTAATATTCATAATATGATGTTAACAACAGAAACAAATCCTGCAATTGCCTTTATGGAAGAGACTTCGAATCCTGGGTTAATCTATTATAAGGATGAAAAACCTTACGTTTACGATCCGGCAACGGGCACCAATAAGCTTTTAGACGAGGCACTCCTTAAAAATTACCAAACATTAGGCTTTGTACTTTATAAAAAATGGCCACAAAAATCAAAAACCATAGCTCAAATGTTGAAAATGGCCTATCGAGAAACCCACAAAGATCTTAAGCGTTTTATTATTATTCAAATCTGCGTTGGCATTGTGATGCTTTTACAACCCTTGTTAACGGGCATTATTTTTGATGATGTTGTTAAGTTGCGTCAGTATAGCTTAATTGACCAAGTTTTTTTTGGACTTTTATCCGCGACCATTGGTGTTATGGCTTTTAAAGTTGTTCAAAACTTTTCTATGATGCGTTTTCATGTCAAAAGTAGTGCCTATTTGGAATCTGCATTGTGGCATCGCGTTCTAACGTTTCCGCTAAAATTTTTTAAAATATACAGGCTTGGAGACCTTCATGAACGACTTGTTGCCGTTGATCAAATTCAAAAGGAATTAACAACTGCATCCATGAATGCGCTATCTCAAGGTTTCTTCTCGATTATCATTCTGATATTCATTTCTGTGTATATGCCTTTGCTGGGACTCGTTTTACTTGGCCTTACTCTTATATTTGGGATTATCCGTGTCTTATTGACCCGCCGCATGATTATTTATTACCGATCCATTACGCAAACAAACGCCAAGCTCATGAGTTTTCTTTTCGAAGCCATTCGCAGTGTGATTAAGGTAAAAACCTCAAATTCGCAGAAACGAATCTTCCAGCGATGGTTGAATATGGAGTTTAGTAAAACCAACCATCTTATTGGCGCCCAGTACTTACTTGTTTATAGCCACATTTTAGAATTTGTTGTTCCTATTATTATTACGGTTTCTTTCTATTTTCTCATGATTGGCAATAATCCCCTAGCTCCTGTTGCCCCCGCACTTTCCATTGGGAAATTTATTAGCCTTCAAATGGCTATGGGGCAGTATTTTGCTGCCATTATTGGGATGATTGGGGTTATTGATAAACTTCTCCACCTTATTCCGCATGTTGAACGGGTAGGGCCCATTTTGAAAATTCCTGGAGAACAAGATGGAATCAAGAAGATTCAAACATTCTTGAAAGGAAAAATTACCTTTCAAAATGTAAGTTTTAATTATGGTTCAACAGGCCCTCTGGTGCTGGATAATGTGAGTTTTACGATTAATCCAGGGGAGTGGGTGGCTATTGTTGGCCCTTCGGGGGCGGGGAAGTCTACGCTCGTTAAATTGATTTTAGGGCTAGAAGAGTGTATTAGTGGCACAATTCTTCTTGATGATATTCCCTTGCAGCAACTTGATATGCAAACCATAAGACGTCAGGTGGCCACAGTGCTTCAAAATACGCAGCTTTTACCAGGGAGCATTTTTGATAACTTGCATGCTTCCAATCCAAATCTTTCCGAGCAAGAGATGATGGCTCTTTTAAGTTTAGTTGCTATTAAAGATGATGTAACAAAAATGCCAATGGGTTTAAGTACGGTTATTATGGGAGATGGTCGAACCTTTTCCATGGGTCAACGGCAAAGATTGGTATTAGCCAGGTGTTTGGCAAAGCCATTATCCCTTATTTTATTGGATGAGGCGACAAGTGCGTTGGATAATTTTAGCCAAGATGTCATCTTAAATACGTTAAAACAGCTTCCCATTACGCGGATTACTGTTGCCCATCGTTCGTCAACAATACGCTGCGCTGATCGCATTATTCATTTAGAACAAGGTAAAGTTGTTGATAAAACAGAAGAGAATAATAAATCGATCCTATCGCCATCCAACCCAGACAATACTAATTTTCCTTTAAGTATTTGAATATAATTGCATAAATTTAATAGTGTTTATATTATTTATTTATTATATATAGATAAATATCGGTATTATTTATAAAAAATATTATAAAAATATAAATAAATTATGGTTACATATTGACTAATTTTTTTATTATCCTATTTTGTCATTCGTAACGGCAAATAAATTTGGTTTTTATTTGCGAGCATCTCATCACTTAATATTGGAGGTCACTATGTTGACATTAAATGACACAATGCTAGAAGAAGTTTCAGGCGGCACAAATAGAAATATTACAACTACTAAGATTAATGTAAGTTTATTTAGCTTCAATAAACAAAAGAATACAGCTGCTATCATTAATACTGGTAGTGCAAATGGCCGTGATGGTTTTGTAAATAATGGAATATCTCAAGGTAACAATGTTGGTCCTATGTAAGTAATTTAATTCTTTACTTATCTATGTTTATTAATCTTATCTCCAGATATCTTCTAGGATATCTGGAGATTTTATTGTTTAGCGTAAATTAAATACCATAATTGATAAATTATAAGAATTTATAATTAACACTAAAAATAGACGATATAGCTTTTGTACAGTTAAAGCGTAATAATGAATTTTTCTAAAAAATGCCAATATCCTCTTTTTATATAATAAATTTGAAATTTTCTATTATTATTTAATAATTTATGGAATCTCTATTTTATTTTATATAGTTCATAGTGTTAGAGAAATTAATAATTAAGCAATAAACAATTTAAATTTATAAATAATTTTATTAGATATATTGATTAATTTTTTTATTGCACTATCTTATCATTCGTAATGGCAAATAAATCTGGTTTTTATTTGCAAACTTAAGTTTAATCTATAAAATATTGGAGGTTCTCATGTTGACATTAAACGATACAATGTTAGAAGAAGTTTCAGGTGGATCTATTACACGTACAAAAGTTACACTTAACTTGAGCGTCTATAGTTTTAACAAACAAAAAAATACTGCTTCTATTTTCAATGTTGGAAGCGCAAATGGAACAAATGGAGCTGTTCAAAATGTAATTGAACAAGGAAATAATGTTGGTTAACATTGTAATTTGACTAAATAAATTCATCTCCAGGTGTCCTATTGGTGCATCTGGAGATTTATTATTTGCTCTTTGATAATAATAAAATTTTTATAAAATAATTATTTATTTTATTATATATATTGAACAAATTTAATAATGACCTATTTAATAATATGTGACGGCATATAAATTTATTTTTTTAAGCAGAAGTAAAAATTATCTAGGAGGTTCCAATGGAAATATTAAATGAATCCATGACTGAAGAAGTAGTTGGTGGTCGATACAGATATTTTGGAAGATTTAATTTAAGTGCTTATAGCGGTAATACGCAAACAAATACAGCTTATATCATAAATAGTGGTAATGCCAATTATAATGGAGCTATTATTAATTCAATAACTCAAATTAATAATGTTGGATAATATTATAAAAAACTATTTTATTTCTGTAGAGGAGAATTCAAATGTCTATGATGAAACAACTGACAGAAATGCAATTAGATTCTATATGTGGCGGTAACAATATTACTTTTAATCCTACACCTGGGGCAACTGCTTGTGGCGGGGGACAAAGTGGCGGTAGCTTGGGTGTTACACATAATATTAACAGCTATAATAATAACATCCAAACAAATAGCTCTATTATTATTATACAAAACTTAACACTTATTAACAGTGTGCTTGCAATTGACGTAACTCAGGCTAATTATATTTAAGAATTATAGATGAGATTTATAGTGCAAGGGCGGCTTTATAGTCGCCTTATTGCATTTAAAATATAAATAATTGTTTCATATATATATTTTGCTGCCATAAAGATTATTTAGAATGATATATATTCACAAATATGAATGCGTTTAATTAAATTAAATCATGTACAACGTGCCCCCGTGGCTTAAACTTTATAAAATTAATAATATAAAATAATTATATTATATTAAAATTGATTTCATATATTGAATAATTTCTTTATTGACCTATTTTACCTATTGTTAGTGTAATTCGGAATATAAAATAATAATGATAAATATCATTTATATTGCAATTTATTTATAAGGAGATAAGAGATGTCAAATCAGGAAATAATAGAACTAACGGAAAATGAAATGAAAAGTATCGTAGGCAGTAGGCGTCGTGGCGGTATAAATATTAATATAGCCCCCCAAATAATAGTTGCGCCAAATATTCAAACTAATACTGGATTCATTGTTGTAGCCGGCAATAATTTTTCAGGCTCTTTACAAGCAATGCTGGGTCAACTTAATTTATAAATACTAATACTTACTATAATAAGATCTCACCCCGAACATAATGTCGGGGTGAGAATTTTTTTATTAACCAATTTTTACTTTACGTGTTGTTGATTTTCTCTCAGATTGATTTTCTTTTGCAATTCTGATTTTCAAAACACCATTTTCTAAGGATGTATTAATCGCTTTGCTTGGGCTGATATCAAAAGGTACAGCAACTGCACGGGAAAGATTACCACGAGCAACCTCTGAGTAAGCTAATGTTGATGAATCATAAGTATTTTTACGAACACCATTGATCAAAATTGTATTTCCAGCCAAAGAAATATCTAAATCTTGGATTTCAATTCCAGGAACGTCAAAGGAAATAACATATTCATTGTTATTTTCGGACAATTCAGTTGCCAAGGATTGTGTGTTGAAATTTTGTTGTGCATTTTGCAATGTTCCTGCAACACCAAAGACTGTTGCATTTGTTGGAATGCCTTGTACGGCTGTATTTCCGTTAAGAATGGATGTTCCAGAAAGAGCGGCATTTTGAGGAACAAACGCAACTTGTGAATTGTTTGGAGTGAAAGCTGAGTTGAGCTCGGCTTGATTTGTTCCATAAGCTGGTACAACAAAAACTGTTGCTGCATTTGGATTTTGAGCTTGGTTAAAGCCATTCAATGCAAGAACTGAATTCTGATTCAAACCACCAAGTGCGATCAGTGAATTTTGATTCAAACCATTAAAGCCAAGAATTTGGTTTTGATTTAAGTTATTAAAACCTAGAACTGTATTCTGATTCATTCCATTAATTCCTAGACCTGCAAATTGTGTTTGTACAGGAATGAATGTGCTTACTTGCGTTGTCATTATCTTATCCTTTCTAAATTGATTAATACTATTTTGTTAATACTTACTATTGTTGCTTACAATATTTAAGAATACCCAAAACTTCTTAATAAAAAGCTAAGGTTAAAAATAATATTTCTATGTTATCAAGGGTTGCATCCTGTATATTTGGAGATATAAGAGATTGTTCCCAACGAAAAGTAGCTATAATTATGAGTATAATGGATATGGGCTATAATAAGGGTTAAAGAGCATGATAAAAAAAATTATTATAAGTATTGTGTTTTTTGGAATTTTCGGGAATGGTCTATGGTCGAATGAGTTATTAACCGAGGAAACGACGATGACAATTGATTATATGAATAAGCCCGATACGTTTTGGCAAGCAGTTTTACCCACAGAAGTCTATTCCATTTGTCGTCAAAAAAGCACCGAAACGCCTGGGTTCGGCAAATATAATCATTTTTGGGAAAAAGGAACGTATTACTGCGCCTGTTGCGGCGGGGATCATGCGCTTTATGCCTCAGATACAAAATTTGACTCCGGAACAGGTTGGCCAAGTTTCTGGGCGCCTATTTCCCCTCAAAGCGTAACCTTGAAGGAAGACAGAAGTGGACTTCATGGAGTCGTAGAAACACGCACAGAGGTAATCTGTTCCCGATGTGGGGGTCACTTGGGGCATGTGTTTGATGATGGCCCCAAAGAACATACAGGCAAACGGTATTGCATGAATTCGCCAGCTTTGACTTTTGTGCCGCAAGGGCAGAAGCCAATCCATAAACTTGAGAAGGATGAAAAACCAACGGGTTAAAAAGTACGGCTGCGAACTTTTTAGCTTGAAAAGAGCATATTTTACTTATTTTGTAGGTTCTGTTCGTTTGGTTTTATCGGATTTAGACTCTTTAGATTCAGGCTTACCTTTCTCAGCGTTTGAGTCCTCACTTTGAGATTTTTCAGACTGTATGTTTTTAGATTTGGCGTCTGTGGTTTTTGAGTCTTCAGTCATCGGCTTGTCTTGTTTGCTATCTACTGGTAACTTATCCTCCTTGAGATTTTCAGCTTTGGTGTCTGTTACTTTTGATTCTTCAGGGGTCGTTTTATCCGATTGGGAATCTGTAGGCTTTGATTCTCCTGTTTTAAGGTCTTCCGAGTTTGAGTTATCAGGTTTTACTTCATTAATTAATGATTTATTCTCTGTAAGAGGGCGTGATGCTTTAGCTTTTGAAGGAGGAGGGGGGTTTTTGACGGGAAAGGCATCCACAAAAACAATATTGTTCCCAATATAAGCCAGCCGTTTTTCTAGGGTATCAGCGTTCTGCTCATCACCTTTTAATTTCAGCGTCACCATAACCTGATTTGTCGGGCCGTTTGCTGTCAGCCCCAGATAATCTTTTTGAAATTTCTTGGGTTGAGGAATATCGCGTCGATAATAGGGTTCCCGGTCAAATAATTCTTCAATTTCGTTGTGAAAGTCATTATTGCGATAAACTTTTAAAACTCCTTTTGTTTTAGTCTCATCAATAAATCCATCAGGGTCCTCAAGAAGAAGATCTATTATATCTTTCATCACAAAGGCATCATTACTATAGAAAAACGGCGCGTTAGGTTTGTGATATTTGATACTATGTTCAGCTTTCACATCCTCCAACATCTGGTCATAGGAATGATTATTGGTATCTTCTTTAATTAATTTGAAAAGTTCTTTAATTAGGTCTAACGGGTCCTTTTTAGGTATTACCTTTGGGGGGATTGTCTTTTCAAAGACGCGTTTGCACTTTGGCAAATTTTGGGGGCTATTTCCTTGTGAATTAACTCTGTCCAAGCAAAATGCGCGGGAAGCATATGAGTCTATATAAAATAATAGGGTGCTAAAAATAAAATAAAGTAAGAAATTAGGCGTCATTATTCTGGAGGCTCCATCTACTCTATCTCAGAGTAATCGGAATCTATTAAAATTTCGTGAAATCTAAAGCCTATAGAAACGGGTAGCGCCTTACATTAGTTATTTTCCTATTCAGGCATTATTTCCCCTTATATTAAGCATAGTGACCGCCTTTTCGTTCAAGGCCTTCAAAATGGGAAGCTCCATATAAAAAGGCAACTGAAACCGGTATCGTAATAAGCCACAAGCCATAAAATCCAAAGTACTCGCTTAAATAAACCAGCCCAAAAGACGTAATAATATACATCATTGCTCTGGCAAGAGCATATAGAAAGCTTGCATAGGTAAAGCGGCTGTAGATGGGTAGATGATAAATAAATACAGCTCCTGCCGGCATACCACTTAATTGCAAAATAAGAATAAGGGTTTGAATGAAAAATAGGTGCATAGGATCGGTTACAAGCCCAACAAGGATAGGAAGGCTAAGCATAAGGCATAAGGTGAGGATGCCTCTGACTTTAATAATTTTAAGGGGATGAATATAAGCGCTTAATTGTGCCCAAACAATTGCCGAAAATAGCAAAATTACGGATAACCAAAAGTTATGTTTGATAATGTCTTGAGGGGTATAACCAAATTCCTCTTTCAGCAGAGGATTAAAGTAAAGATAAGCTAGATAAAACGTTAAGGGGCGACCACAATAGATTAGAAAATATGAAAGTGTGGTTTGGGAAAATGCTTTTTCTTTCCAAGAGAATGCGGATTTATGCCCAGATTTCTTAGCGGAAATAGGTCTATCAATATTGCGCAATTTAGTGGTAGCTTCTTTCATTTGCGCGCGCTTCAAGACTTAAAA
Organism: Alphaproteobacteria bacterium; assembly: GCA_016870095.1. NCBI lineage: Bacteria > Pseudomonadati > Pseudomonadota > Alphaproteobacteria > Alphaproteobacteria bacterium. Next base: position 130,093 of record VGCI01000005.1, read on the forward strand.
AGTCTGGTGTTTCTCTTAGACGTGTACGAGCGACGGCTCCCACAAAAGCAATAATGGCACCAATCCAAAAGGCAAGACGCCAATTGAATAGAAAAGAAGTTACGAGATATGAAATACCCAGAGCAACCATGCCCCCCATGTCTGAAGCTACACTGATATATGCAACCATGGGGTAGGAAGTAGGGCGCCGAATACTTTCCGTTAAATAAATTTGAGCGCCCACAATTTCGCCCATAGATGACATTCCTTGAGCAATTCTACATAAAGTCATAATCCACGTGGCGGTAATACCAATTTGGGCATATGTCGGTAGACAAGCCATAAGAATACAAGAAACAGACATCAGAGATGTTGTGAGAATGATTGTGGATCTTCTTCCTACGTGATCGCCTATCCAGCCAAAAATGAGCGCGCCAATTGGTCGAAATACAAAGGTAGAGCAAAATGCAAAAGCTGCAAGGAGGGAAGCTGTATGAGGGTCTGTTTTGGGAAAGAACAATTCATTAAGGATAACTGCCATGTGAACATAGAGCATGACATCAAAATATTCGAGAAATGTCCCAATTTGAAGAAGTCCAGTGGCTTCTTTTTGTTCTCGATTCAAAGAATTCAGTATACCCATGCAAACTCCTTATTTTTTGTATTCTAAAGATTGCAGTCTACACATGAAGGAAAGTCCGAATTTTGTCAATCAGTTAAAATGACCCTTTCTTCGTTTTGCCTCCCCAATTTTGGGGTACATTCCCATTTTACGCTCTAGATCTACAAAGTGGCGAATTCCATACAAAAAGGCAAGTGATAGGGGAATTGTGACGATCCACAGCCCATAGGGGCCCAACGATTGTGTGAGATATACCAAACCGAAAGAGGTAATTATATAAATAATGGCTCGGGTTGTTGCCCATAAAAAGCTTGCACAGCGGAAACGGCTATAAATGGGTAAATGATAAATCAAAATAACACTTGCCGGGACCGTGTCAAATGCAAATACAAGAATCATAGCTTGTATTAAAAACAACTGAGTGGCGGATGTTGCGTTGAGGACAAGGAAGGGTAGCAATATCATTAAAAGAACACTGAACCCAACCTTAATTCGCAAAATTTTTAAAGGATGGACTCGGTAGCTGATAATTGCCATAGCAATATAGGGAACTAAAAATATGAGGGATAAGCAAAAATTGCGTTTTATAATGCTTTCGCCGCTTATGCCATAACTTTCTTTCAAAATAGGATTGAAATAGAGATAGGCTAAATAAAAGGAGAGGGGGTAGCCACAGTGCATAAAAAAATAACACATTAAAGTTTTTGGATTGATCTTTTCTTTCCAAACAGGATTTTTTGTCTCAGGTGGTTGATTTATTTCCTTTTTCTTATCATCATTGTTGATTTGGGAAACGGCTTCCTGCATTTGCTGTCGTTTTAACTTTAAATAGTCAGGCGTTTCGCGAAGTCGCGTGCGTGCAAGTGCCCCAATTAAAGCCACAGCGGCACCTACCCAAAACGCAATGCGCCAGTTAAACATAAAGGATGTTGTCATTGTGGCAACCCCAAGAGCGGACATCACACCGAGATTAGCAACGACAGCAATTGAGGCAACGGCGGGGTAACAGGCTGGGCGGGGAACACTTTCAGCAATATAAATTTCTGCACCAATTAATTCTCCCATTGATGACATGCCTTGGGCCATTCGACAGATTGTCATTATCCAAGCGGCCGTAACGCCAATTTGAGCGTATGTTGGCAGATTGGCCATAACTAAGCAGGAAAGGGACATAATAAGTGTTGTTAAAATGATAGTTGATTTTCTCCCCACTTTATCACCCATCCAGCCAAATACAATTGCCCCAATGGGTCTAAAAACAAAAGTAGAGCAAAAGGCAAATGCTCCCAACAAAGCTGCAGTATGGGCGTTCGTTTTGGGAAAAAAGAGCTCATTTAACACAACGGCCATGTGGACATAGAGCATAAGGTCGAAATATTCAAGGAAAGTACCAATTTGTAAAAGCTTTAAAGCTTCATTTTGTTCTCGGTTTAAGAAAGAATATAATTTCATAGATCTTCCCTTTACAGGCATTTTTATTACTAATACCTGTGAGGGAAAATCCAACTTTTGTCAATGTTCAAAAGGTCTCAACCTATTTTGACAAAAAAACCATCAGAACTTATCGACGTTGTTGATAATGCCTGAGCATTTCGTATAGGTTTGGCTCTATTGAATAGCCTCGTGCCCGAAATACTCTGTTCCTCACGGCATCTTTGCCAACTTGATCGAGCCTTTTTCTGGCTTTTCCATTATCGCTGAATTCACGCGATTGTTCTGAGCGTAAATAAGTCATAATGTTTCCTTTTGTTGCCCTTGCTTCATAAAGTCTCTCAATTTCTTCCTCGAGTGCTGAAATATGATTGACTTGTATAAACAATACTGAAACCACTACAAATCCGAGTATCTGTTTCATAATGATGATTCCTTCTGCAATTATGATTTAAAAACTCTGTGTTCCTACACAGGACAATATTATAATTAAATTTATCACAACGAATCAACAGGAAAGAATTATTAAGGGGGAAAGCAAAATTCTTTAAATAAAGCTATGCTCTTGTTCCTCATTTTTAATGCGCGTAATGATGTGGTTACGAATCTCGTCAAGCATGCATTTTTTAGGTAACATACTATCTTGTATCGATACTTTTACTTTAGGCCCAACAAGCATTAAAATAGTAATTTTATAAAGTCTAAATGTTCTTAGAGAATCTAAATCTTCAAAGAGTATCGTGCGGTCATTTTTTAATTGACTAAATTGTCCGGGAATGAAGATTGATGTTTCGGTAAGCACAATCTGAGATTTAGACGTGTATGTTAGATACGTTGCGTATAGACCGTAAAAACATCCAAATGCCTTCAAAACTGTCTGAATCCACAATATAAAAGTTGCTTGGGTGGGATTGAAGGTTAATTCAATAACATTCTGATAAAGAACATAAGTTAGGCTCTCTTGGTTATTTAGAGCCTCGAGTGCCGAAATCCATGTGAGATAACCAAATACGACTGCAATAAGAATCAAATGACTTTTTTTCATCTTATAAGGATAGGTTATGGAAAAAGATTTATTAGTCATCATTTTTTCTCTCCATTAAATTATAAACTTAATGAAATTTATTTGATAATTGGAATATTTTCATAAAAAAATTTAGAGGCCAATTGTTATTGAATAAATGTAGGGAACATCGATTATGCGACATTGTAACACTTGACTATGTTTAGGACAATATTTTATATTATTATTGAATCAAAATATAAAAAAACTCAAAGATTAATTAAAAACAAAAAATTGTCGCGGATTATAGGCTCCGCGTTGGCCCAAGTGCTTTAAAATTATAAATACTTTTAAATGCACTTTATTTCAAATTGCAAGATTTTTTATATATTAATTATTAACATGTCTGATATGCAAATCTTGCCTGAAACAAAGTGATCTTATACCCTACTTTTTAATTATGTTGTCATGCTTATTCGTGGACAATAAAAAATTAATATTAAAGAAAAAATTTTAGATAATTTTATACATTATCTTCTTATTATTTTTTGCTAATTAAATTTATGTATTATGTTAGACCATAAATACTCAGTATCGTATCATCCTTATTATTCGATAAATTCTATCTCTTACCTCACAACTCAAGAGTCAATAAATGATCAGAAACACCTAAAAAAGCCTATTACTTTGTCCTGTCGTGCAATAGATTGCAACATAAGAGAGAAGTAGCTATAAATTATCATAAATAATAGCAAATAACTGGAGAGAAACATGTCAGATAGTTCAATTCTCAATTCATTTAAATTTTATTTTCTTTTTATAGCATTGATCCTGCTGTCTCTCTTTTCCTCAAGTATTTTGCAGGCATATGATGAACGAGAACAGTCAACAAGCACTAATCGTTTCACACAAACCGACTCAAGCATAGATGATTTAGAGGAGGCACTAAATTTATCAAAAAAAGATGCTCCAAAATCTCAAACCAGACAATATTCAGCACTCTCTCAAAAAACTTTAGTCAAAAAGAGACAACATAAAAAAGATGAAAGCAGTGATGACGGTGACGATGAAGAATACAGCCCCAATCAAAACAAAAGCAAACGTAGTCGATCATTAACAGTAAAAGATCCAGAATTATCTCAATCAAAATCGCTCTTGAGTGATTCCAGTTGGCAAAGCAGTTTAAATTCCGCAAATGAGTATAACGAAATATTGCCCAAAGAGAAAAAATTACCAAACATTGTCTACTATGATTATATGGGAATTACGGCGGAAATGTCCGACTTGCAGAGACGATACGCTATGTCAGAACCTCATAAAAGAGTTTTAGATTCCGATAATGAAGAATCAGACCATGCAAATGTCGATAACCATAGGGAAAGTTCAAGGAATAATGATGACGATAATAGCACTGACAATAGCGCTGGGGTTGAGGATATAACTAATCAGGTAAATTTTGATAGCTTGATTTCTTTTGGAACAACACTAAAGTTACTAGCTAATGTGTATTTAGGAAATCTTGACGAAAGAGCGAACATTTTTCTCCCTCAATATGTCTTGGATCTTAAGCAGGATGACGGCTCTGTACAAAAAGGCCCCCCTGAATTCTTTAAAATTAAGGATAAGATTTGTGTTTTTGCTAGTGGTGGAACTCATAACGCCTGGGAAAAAACCGTTGCGAAAGTCTATGAAATTTTCTTTGGGCAAAAGGTAAAAATTGTCCGAGTTGAATGGATATATAAGCATCTTCTTAAAAAAAATGGTGAATCAGCTAAAAGATTTTACGAAAAGCTGCGTGGCAAGGAGAAAACTCTTCATTCTGAATTTTACTACGATTTAGTTTTTAGAAATTTTATTTTGCCTCGATTGATGGAGCAACATCCCAATAAGATTAAGAATTTAACAATCAATGCTTTTAGTTGGTGGGAGATTTGCGATGAATGTCACAGCCGTTTTTTAGAAAAACATCAAAGACTTTGCAGACAAAATGGTATTAGACTTGTTTTTAATGTCGTTGCACGTGAACAGTATAAGCATAATTATCCAGCGTCAGGTTTAATTACAACTTCTCAAGTACAAGAACCCAAAGATAAGCAATTTTGGAAGGAAATTTGGCAGCAATTAAGAGTTTATGTAATAAAGTATCCTGATAATAATGGAGAAAAAGAAGCTTTTTGGACGAATAGCCCTGAAGGCTTAGAGTTATGTAAATGGATTGGGCAAGCTTTTGTAGAAAACAAACGAAAATTAGCGGAACAAACTGGTTCCGCACAAATACAGGGAGATATCCGAGGATTTTATGAGGCGACAGATGAAGTTGGTCGAAAAAACTTTGATGAACTCATCAATTATTTAAGAGAGCATAATTGGGAACTCTCGTGTTGGTATTATCCCTCACATTTTGCAGATAGTATTCAAGGTAAATGGAAAACTCATTCTAAACAAGTTGTTATTCCACATTTTAACTGGGAACATCTTAGAACAATTCGAGATGCAACGGGTCAGTGTCAAATGTGTGGCTACGATGGCTTGCACAATATTTATCAAGTATACCATCCAAAGCACGGTACCTCAAAAAAAATTGCGGCATTTGAAGCAGAAGAAGCAAAAAAAGCAGAAAAAGATGTTGCGTACAAAGTTGCAGATAACACTCCCTTTAATAAAATTCCTAAATCTCAGCAAGAAAAAATGAAAAGATCTCTATTTGTGGGGAGTGAATGCCTAAAGTTTATGCAAGTTGAGAAAACAGAAATAGATGAATGGCGAGTCAAAAATCCTGAACAACTTGTTCAAGAAAGACTAGCTAGTGCCAATTTACAAAGGAGAGATGCTATTGCTTCCGAATTAAGTGAAGCAAGTCCTCTTTTACGTTGGATGACAAAATTTTCCAGAGAGCATAATAATGCCCCCGTGAAACGTAGTGATATTGTCGCTTATGCACGCCGAAATAGCGGCGATTTGTATGAGGGTGCTAAAGAGCTATCTGCATATATTAATGCTCTTATTCAGGCGGGAAAAATTGAACTTCAGGACAAGAAAAGTACACCTGGTAATCATGTTTATATAATAAAATAGGGTGCCGCTTAAAACAAAACGTTCCTTTAAGAAGCACGCCATAGATGCATAGGGGATTTAAATAAGTTTCTTAAAAATCCAAAGCACATGTGCGTTACATGAAAGAAGTCTCAACTCTCCTTGCTTTACCGTTAATCTAGCAATATTTATATAAGCTTAAGATTTGGGTAGAGAGTTTTAGCCTATAAGATGCAGTTCTCAACCGGTCTTTCAGAGTAGCGTCTTAAAATTTTATTTTTTTTCACCCTCGTTCAAACTCCGAATATATTCTTTAGCTTGGTTTTTTACTTGACCTTGTTTCTTTTCAAAAGGGCTGTCTACATGGCGGGACTGAGAGTAATCCATCGGTTCGCCATACCAGTCCAACTCTTGGCCGAAATCATTGCCAATATATCTAAATCTATTTTCAATATGACCTAATTCTACGTATCCTTGAGGTAAGGGGTTGGGTATATTGTTAGGACGTTCTGATCTTGGCAAGCTATGGTCCAAAAGTTCTTCTATGAGTCGAGTACGGCCCTCTGAGAGAATATCCAGATTGGTCTCTAAAAATGTGCATATACATATAATTCTAAATGTTAGCTCTTCATCACTAATACTTCGATCTTTAATCATTTCTAAGATTTGTGCATAATAATCATTTTCTTTAATGCGTTGCTTTAAAGCTTGAATTTGCGATTCTGTTTCTATTTGACGCTTTTCTAAATTCCTTTTATCAGATTTTAACCGTTCTAATTGAGTATTATTTTGTTCAATTATCTTTGTAATGCGACCCAACCTTATTGAAATTTCTTCACTTGTTCCTTCTTGAGGCAAATTTTTGGACTCTTTGAGGTCGGCTGTTGAACTCTCAAGAGCTTCTATCTCCTGTACCATTGCCGCTATTTGGCTCATGACGGCCTTTAATGCGCGATTTTTGACTTCAACTTCTTCTTTGCGTTGTTGTTCAACGGTTAGGAGAAGTTTTGCATTGTTTAATCCTGAGAGTAACTCCTGACGTTTTTTCTCTACAACTCTATTGATCTCTTGTTGGGCAATAAGCTCATGTTCCTTTTGTTCGCGAATGGCTCTTTCCCTGTCCAACTGGTCTTGTGTTTCCTTTAAAGCTCTTCTAACAGCATCAGCATTTTGAGCTGCCCCATTAGAAACATTCAGCTGGTCACGTAAATCTCTATTTTGTTGAACAAGCATTTCGAAATAGGCTTTAATAGCCTCTTCCTTGGGAGCATCAGCTGCTAACCATCCGGCTAAACCTCCTTTTTTCTCAAAATTAGTGGGGTCTGTCCGAAATAATCTCATAATTTCATCTGCATTTGGGGCTTGTGCAGATGTGGCAGAAAGCTCCTCAGCCGCATAAAGTTGTGATTGGCTGTAAACAAAACAAGAAAGGAGTAGAATTTTTTTTATCATGAACGTAGCCTTGCTGCAAATTTAGTTATTGAGTAAAAATACCATAATAATCTTTCTGTATTCTGTCAATTCGCTAAAATAAGAAATTAACTTTAAAAAAATCTCACTCTACTAATTTTTTAAAATTTATCAATTATAATGCTACCCGAAGACACCAGTGGTGCGACAATTTATCTCTGGGGGATGTCTTACATTAAATATACAAACTCTCGTATTGGGCGTATAAAAGAATAGTGAAATTAAACAAAAATTTATTATTTAAAGAGAGAATATTATGAAAAAATATATCGTTATAATTTGTCTTGCCGGTCTTTCCTTAGCGGCCTGCACAACCCCAGAAGGGCCCAATGAAACAGGTGGAATGGTCGTCGGTGGTTTAGCCGGTGGTGCGGTCGGGGGAATATTAGGCGCTGAAATGGGCGGACCTCCAGGCGCCGTTTTGGGAGCAGGCGTAGGGGCAGCAGCAGCGGGTTTTGCGGGCAAAGAAATCGGTAAGAATATGGATAAGAAAAAGAAAAAGGCTCCTCGTAAGAAAACTGCTAATCAGTAATCATCAGAAATAGAGTAGGGGGGATCTTTTTTTGGATCCCTCCCTTTAAATTACCCCTTAACTTAATTGAACTTCTTAATCTAGGGGTAGGTACTTTATCCTATAGCCTCTCTGGTTAATCAGTTCTAAGAGGTTGCCTTGACCATATAGGTGAGCAATACCCACTGAGATGAAAAGATTGGTTTGGCCGGTCTGGAATTCTCTATCTAATACATCTGCCCATAATGCGTTTCGTTTTAAATTTGCACCATCATTAAATAGAATCGTTTGTGGACGTTTGGGGAGACTTTGTAAAAATAATTCCCAAACTTTTGGCTCAGCTCCAAAAGGCGGTTGTGTTTTTATATCACTTTCGAAATAGTCTTGTGAAATAGAATGTCTAATCCACTCTATTATAGCCGCTTCTGGGGGAAGTTCATGGTATACGTGCGATAAAAACGTTTCCAATGTTTCTAAATAATAGATTTTTTTACCCGTTCTATTGAGGGCACAATCAATATCTTTATCCATTCCAACATTCCTTGCCAGAACAACTAAATTTAAGGCTTCATCTTCCGGCGCCATGTCTGGACAAGTTGATAACATTTAACAAATATACCAAGGCTTATAGAGATCAATATCACGGATAATTTCCTCAACAATATCCGCATCCATCCAAGATCTACGTAACTTTCTAATGATTTTGCTTGTTCATCCACTGTAAAGATTTGGCTAAATGGCTTGTCGGCACTACCATTAGCAATATGACGAGCATGTTGCAGTATAATTTTAAACTCAAGTTCACCTTGCGTAAAGCCGCCATGCTCATCATACGCCATATCGCATTGATTGATCATATCCCGTATTTGCTGTGATAGTTGAATGTCGATAGGTTTTTTGCTTCTGAATAGGTCATAGTAGTGGGATTTACCAACAATCTTGCCTAAAGGCTTGTCTTCCGCATCTGTGACAAGGTAGGAGCATGCTTTTACAATCGGTGAGTATCCGGTTAAGATCATGGCACATAGTATTAGGTATTTCATCAGGATTTGGCTTTTGAGAATTAATCAATAAATAATAAACTTAGATTGTAATAGGTAATGCTATTTTATAGTTTAATTTTGTGCAAAATTAACAATTATTGATTTTTTTTTAATGGAAATACAAGCGTTTTAATATTATCAGGTTCTGTCTTACTCCTCAATATGACATTAACAAGCTTACTATAGCAAGGTGCTTTACCTTTATGATGAAAGAGAAGAGTGTGCGTTTAAGGATTATATACCAGAAATAACTAAAGCTTCTGCCGATATATTCGATTGCATAATATATATTATGGAAAATGATTCATGTTATTTTCTACATAAAGTTACAACATACGTAATGATACCAATCAAACTAACGATAGCTTTGTGAGCATTGTCTAGAAATTGTAAATTGTGATATTAATTAATGGGACATTCTTAATAAATGAGCATATTTAACAGAAGTAGGAAAAAAATATGATGAAAGCTATTTATATTCTACTAACATTTTTTATTCTGCAAAGTGCTTCAGGTATGAAAATTGAATATCAGTATGATGATTGTGAAGAAGAACATCATACAGGAGCCTTTGTAATGTTAGAGACTAAAGATACAAATCCTAATCTTGCCTCCATGCAGTCAAACTATAATAGACTTGGTGCAGCCATACTAAAAGGTGCAAATGACAATGAAAAAAGGTATATTCATATTAAGAATATCACTGATAAACATATCGATTTTACGCGAGCCTTAATAAGAAAGGCATATGAAATTGCGACACAGCGTGAAGTCCCAATAAGAATCTCTTTTTTCAGTGCAAGTGAACAATTACAAGAAATGCTGACAAATGAGTGGGCCCCACTTCAAATCAATATTGATAAGTTTTATGTAAATCCATGGGACAAGGTTTTATCTGGAGAAGATGACTCTGATTGAATTTTTACCGAATAATTTCTCAGAGTCCTAAAAATAAATTAGGAGGGTTTTATCAATTTTACACACAATCCTACGTCGATTGGATAGAAAGTTAGCTGAAAGATTGAAATTGGAGGTAAACTACAGGTTTTGTTGAAAAATTCTAAGAATCTACACAATAAAATCAAAGTTTTAGAAACTTTCCCGAAAATTCTTGTCAGTACTTTTATCTTTTAGAATCCTATACTATAGTGGAGTTTGTTACCTATCCGTCATTCAAACGTCCGACATCTACCCCACAAAAGCAGAGAAAACGATATGACCCAAGATTTTCCACCAACCAAATATCCTTACAAACCCAAGGTAGTGATAATGCTATTGGGTGTGCTTTTTTTTGGTTGTGCGGCCTGGTTGCTTGCTTATGAAGCTCAAACGAATGATCAAGGGATAACTCTTGTTTTTATTCGACATATAATTGAATTGACACTCGGTGCCACCCAAGCAACCTATATGCTATGGATTTTAACTGTTTTGGGTGCTGTCTTAGCTCTATTTTGTCTATGTGGCTTGTATTTATCTCTGATCTCAAAGGCTGAACTTGTATTAACCATCAAATCTATCACTATACCTAACACGGGCATATTTTCCTTTAAAAAGGGGCGAACAATCCTTTTTAAAGACATACATTCGTTAGAAATATTAATAATAAATAAAAATCGTTTTCTGAGAATTATTGATTCAAACGGAAAAGTAGATATTGCTTCAAGTATGTTGCCGAAAAAGGGTATGCTAGATGAGATATATAATAAAATCTCTGATTGCAAATATAATTCAAGCAACGCCAAATGATTGAGATGACAATTTTTAAAGCTATAAGAGTTTATCTAACAGTTAAGAGGATAACGTATACCAGGTTGAGCGCCCTACTCCTTGCCTGGTTAAACTTCCATTGTTGACCATTTGAGTTAGATAACTCTTTATGGTTGGTCTTTTTGCTTCTGTATGTTTCAAGATTTGGGCAACAGTTGCTCGCCCAGTTTTTTCAATTAAGTCAATAATTTGAGCAGATAGCGCCGGTGTGTTTTTCATGGACAAATGCTCTTTTTGAATTTCAGCTTTGAGATTATCGACCTGTTTACCTAATGACTTTAAAAAGATGAGAATTTCAGTGTCATCATTTTGGTTTTCGTTTAACGAGCTGGGGGTGTTATAGTACGCCTGTGCATAGTTTTCACGGGTTGTTTCTAGTATTATTTCATGAGATGAATAAGGCCCATAACTATATCCAGACTTCAACATCAATAAAGCAGTCAATATCCTTGACAAGGCCTCGTTACCTTCTTCGAAGGGTCGGATCCGTAAAAAATGGAGGGTAAATTGAGCAATAATCAATAAAGGATGTGTAAATCTGTCTCCAAGAGCATTTTGAGTTGATGCAACCAACGTGCCCATCTCTCGCGTAATGTCAAGAGGAATAAGAAGCTTACTGTCTGTAGGGGACGTTTTATAACGTCCTTTATGTATAGATTGTGGACTGTAATGAAACATGACGGCGTGCAACTGCTTAATACGCGATTCTGTAAGAGATATTTCTTTATATTGTTCGTAAATGACATGTAATGCGTGAGCATACCCTGCAGCGACTTGTTCACATGGCTCTTGAAATTCTCGATAAGTAAGGCTACTCAATAGGCTTTCAACTGCTGAGTTTGGTAAATTTTCGCCATCCATCCGCAAAGATGCCCCTACACTTTCCACAGTTGCCAACCATTTTAAGGTCTTTAGACGATTTAAGGTCAGACTTGGGGAAGCATTCCAGCGTCCTTTAAATTCATCAATTTCGCTAAGTATCATTAGAATTTCAGGAGTAATGTGGATGTCATGGGATATCATTTAATTTTTCTCCTACTCAGCTAATATTTATAAATAACCATAGGGAGACTATTTATATAAGCTATTCTATAATAACGTATAACTAACATATATATCCACAAATAACCATGTAAATTATTGGATTATATTATCTGTACCAAATCACCAAATTCATCAGTTTATTCTTGACTAAATGAATAAAACGCAGGATTTATAGTTTATAAGTTCTTCATTTTTGAGAGAAGTCATATGCATAAAATATTTCTAATCTTTTTCTGTTTATTTTTTAATTTTATGCCTTCTATTAAAGCGATGGAGTTAGATCAAAAAATGGGGGATGACTCGCTCCAAGGTGCGGTTAATGTCGCAGCATCTACACAATTGCCAGATTCTCCTCTCGGCTCGCCGATCCTGTCACGCACGCCGCCACTAACTTACAAATTTAAAGGCCATGTTCTTGTGGTGGACGATGATAAGATGATGCGTACAGCCTTAAGCCGAATTCTTAACTCTTTAGGTTTTACGACGGATCTTGCTTCCGGTGGTCATGAAGCCGTAGCTGCTGTTAAAGAAAATCAAGATAAATATTCATTTATTTTTACCGATATTGAAATGGACCCTATGGATGGTTACACAGAAATCCGCACAATTCGACAGGAAATTGGAAACGCTACTCTCATTATATTTGCTGTCACATCATGTAGTTCAGAAGATTTAAAAGAAAAATGCACAGGATGTGGCGCTAATGCTATTATTATGAAACCCGTTACCGCAAGGACTGTCTGTAATGCTATTGATGAAATTATGAAGAAACAATAATTTCAGCCAATTTCTATTGTGACTTATATTCTTCTGGAGTTGTGTCTGTTAATTTTATTGTTGTGCGTGGTGATGCATTGAATCCCCCAGATAGGTAGCAAAAATCCATTCATGACCATCAGGGTCTACAAGGGTACAAAATCGATCTCCCCAAAAACCGTCGCAGGGTTCCGTTACAGACTTAGCTCCTTGAGCTACGGCACGTTTGTAAAAAGTATCTACGTCCTCGCAATAAATATAAAGAGTTAAAGATGGTTGAATACCGAGTGAATTCGGCGTTTTACGTGAAGAGCCCCATGCCCCTTCCCGTGCAAACATAATGGCCACATCATCCCCAAATTTCATTTCTGCATGCTGAATAATCCCATTATCATCTCGAGATGGCGGACTGCTTAATATAAACCCAAAAGCTGATTCGTAAAATTTGCGGGCAAGGCTTGCATCCTTAACCGTTAAATAGGGAAATAATCCTGGAAATCCTTTCGGTTTATAAGATGGATTCGGCATACCTTCATCCTTATCAAAAAATATTATTCTTAATTTTTACAGTTAATTTAACTTGGCTTTGCAATCAAGAGGTCAATCGGCCGCAATCAAAAAAAGCCACCTTTCCCTAAGATATTACAAAAATTTATGGATTGATTAAATTTTAATTAAATATTAACCTTTTAGATAAGCGAACATTTAACAAAGGAATTAATCGGTGAATACGTTGATAAAGTCCATACTTCTGGGGACTGTGCTTACACTCACCGTTACGACAGGATATGCTTTTGATTATCAAATGGATGAAGAGCCTTCAGAAGAATCAGTTAAACCGAGTTTAAAAAAAGATTCGAAGAAAGTTGTTAAAAAACTGAAAAAGCTTAAACCGAAGTCCAAAGCTGTTAAGCGCGCGAAACATATAAAGAGAGAAGCCAAAAAGAGAGCAACACAAGTAGCCACAATGCCCAAGGCCCAAGGTGTACAAGAACAAATTCGTTTGCTTAATGAAAAAATAGATCGTTTAGAAGCAGGTATTACTCCGACCGTAACGCCTGCATCCGCCTTGCCGGATGAAAGAGGTGCTGACAAAGCAGGCTATATTTCTCTGCCCGGCACTAACACCGTTATTAAGTTTGGTGGCTATGTCAAGGTAGATGGAATTTATGATGTGAATCAATATACGGGTGACTCTTCCAATTTGCCAACATTAAGGCTTAAAGGGTTAGATGTTGATGGTTTACGCAGCAACGTTTTCAAAGCTCATGCGAAACAAACCCGCTTTTCTGTTGGTACAGAAACGAATACTAGCGAAGGTCAAGTCCTTGCTTATTTTGAAGGAGACTTCTTTGGAAGTTCTGCCGAAGGATCGACAGGTAGCTTCACTCGCGCGGATAATTCCAGTGCAAACGCCTACAATTTTCGGGTCCGCCATGCTTATGGAAGCTATTGTTTTAATGCAAAACACCGAATTGACGTTGGGCAAATGTGGTCCTTATTTTATGATCCCCGATCTGCCGGATCAACGATTGAATTTAATGGTCCCGAAACAACAGCTCAAATACGACGCCCCCAACTCCGCTATAGCCATACCCATGATAATTGGAAATTTGCAGCATCTTTAGAAAGCGGAGCTACAGAATATCTTGATATTACACCTGCATTTGTGGGAAGTGGGCCTGGAGTCTTAACGGCAGGATCTGGCGGAACAAGCCCATCTTATAATTCCTCCCAGTACCGCCGGTCGCACAGTAGTTTTCTAGGGGGTATTTCCGGAGATGGTAATCAATCCCTCCCCGACTTAGTGGGACAAGTTTCTTACAAAAAAAAAAGCTCCTACCACTTTTTCCTCGGTGGGATGGTGCGTGAGTTAAAAGTTAAAAAAGTCGTAACTACGGGAGCGAATGACCCCATATTTGCTGGCAAGAAGTATGGATATGGCGTTGCTTTAGGGGGACGATATTTTATTCGCGATAAATCAAATGTATTTTCACAAACAAGCTTTGGAAAGGGTATTGGCGCTTACATTTTTGCTCTAGATGGCTATGCGGCCGCGATTGATGCGAGTCAAGGATTGATGCAAACTCAATTTGGTTGTGGATTTCTGATTGGCGCAGAACACTATTGGAGCGATCAATGGCGCAGCAATATTATTTATAGCCAAGCTCGGGCAGATGTTGCAAAATTTATTCCCAGCGGAAGAAGCAACGTTATCGGATTAAACGCCAATACTCTTATGACTATTGCCACAACGGGTTATAGCATATCCAACCTTATGCGCCAATTTTATATCAATCTCCTATGGTCACCGATGAAAAAATTTGAAGTTGGAATTGAGTATGCTTACTTTCGCCGAGATACCATTAACAACTATTCCGGTATCGGGAATCGCTTTCAATTTGGCGCCTATTATAAATTCTAAATTTAAATGTCGAGTTGAATTGTGAAAATTATAAATAAATAATTAACCGCTATACACGCTAATTTTATTTTTTAAAATCTTTCAATCCCTTGAAGCCTGTTCATGAAAATCTATATTTAGAATATAGAATAATTTTCTTTTGGGGGCCCTTCATGAAAAAAGGTTATGTATGCATTATTTTAATGATTGCCCATATTTCAATGGCCGAATCCATTGATCCTTCCCTCCAAAATTCTTATTCAAGTTGGAATCAATCTTTGGATGTAGGCATTTCTCATGCTGGAAATGATAAAAATTATTCAGAGTTAGAGAGTGGGATTAGTACTAATAAGTATACTGATAGCTATAAGATTGGCAACCAATATAGCTCTTCATACGTTCCGGGCACTTATGAAGCCGATAAAAATGTGGGGAGTGCCAATAAAAATTGGAGTGCTAATATTATCATGGATAAAAGTGCCAATGAGGTAGGCAACCAATATAGCTCTTCATACGTTCCGGGCACTTATGAAGCCGATAAAAATTGGGGGAGTACCAATAAAGATTGGGGGGCTAATATTATTACCATGGATAAAAGTGCCAATAAGGTTGGCAACCAATATAGTGACTCATTGAGTTTAGGATCTGGCAGTTACTTGGGAAGTGGTAATAAAAGTTGGACTGATACTGGAGGGGTAGAAGGGGGAATATCTTATTCAACACTCTCTAAATCAAACTTAACACGTGAACAAATGAAAAACTTAAAAATGAACCCGCCAGCATCTTCTAAACAAATGTCTCAACCCGCTTCTAGTTCAAAAACGACACCCTCCCCTGCTCCTTATAATAATTATGCTCGCAAGGAAGAATCAAGAAAGCTAGCTGAGCAAAAGCGAAAAGCACCGAGACCCGCTTTACCGAGCCAACCAACAATGAGTCAATCTTCTCAACAAATGCAAAGTATGCGGCCAGGTGCGCAAATGTCCCGACAGGATCAAATTCTTGCGGAAAGAAGAAAACAACAAGTAACAAAATAAAATAATATTTTGGGTAATCATAACTTTCAAATCCTAGGACTCGGAAATTTATTCTCAGTCATTAATTTGTCTGAAAGACCGTTATATTTATTTTCTAAATTTCAAATACAACTAGATCTACTCCTTCGAGGAAATTATTAAAGATTTACGCTTAACTTAAATTTAACCTCCTAAAAGCTACAATAAAATATAATGACAATTTATTAGAGTAGAATCATGCAAAAAAAATACACAATTCTCATTAGCCTCCTTCTGCTGGAAACATCATTGGCAACGCCAGGTCAAATGAGTTCAACACCCGTTGCCTACACACAAAATAATCAACAAGGACAAGTGTATGGCCCTCAAAATGTTGCACGAACCCCTGTAAACCCGCAGAACGCTACGCCCATGGCTCCCGTTCAAGTGGATAGTCAAGCGATGCAAGCGCGAGATGCCTATTTCAATAATCTAAATAAAAGAATGGAACTTGCCCGCACAAATCCCGCCAGTGCTCCCATGAGAAAGATGTATAATAGGCTTTCTCAAGATTCGGTCGCCTTTGGTCTGTTAAAACAACATCCCAATATTGATATGGGAGTTACGACATTTCAGCCTACGAATCCAAACGCGGTGAATGCTTCAAACATTAAACGAGGTGAAGATGCATTTTACAAGAAATTTGGCAATAAACCCTATACGTACGGGGAAATGCTCAACATTATTGACCAAGATATTTTTAATACAAATGACGATGTGAATGATGATGAATGGTATTTAATGGCCAACGCCTTAAAGACATCAAAGCAGCCCGATAATTCTGCAAATCCCCAACTAAAGGGGTATTTACTTGCTGAATATATTCTTCTAGAACAAATTAAAAAATTAGAAAGCCGTGATTCTTTAGCGCCTGAAGAAAAATTATTTCTTTCTTCCCTCTATAATGATTTAGCCCAACTCTATCAAACAATGCCGAAAGTTGCGGATATTCGTCTCGTTGATACGGGAACAGGCCTTTTGGCACTTGAGCCTTTGGATCGTGCAAATATGGGTAGTGCTGCTGTAGAAAAAGTTTATGCCGTTCCCACGGATAATTTAGCTAGCAATCAGTTAAATTTGCTTGAAAACTCTGTGTTGATGGCTCCCAATAATCCTGTCTATCAACAACAGGTTGAACAATTTAGAAATACGGAAATGGCCACCCCCACTATTGGTGGAAATGTTTGGGGCCGAGCTGCCGCCCCTATAGAAAGTTATGATGACCCCTATTATGACGGAAGTGCTAGCTATCCCAGTTCTTATGCCCCAACTGACCCAACGGGGGGTTTCTTTTCGGGCATTGGAAACGCATTAATGGGCGCCGGCGGCGGATTTCTTGCCAATTTAGGTAATAGATTCTTCGGCGATAATAGTTATGGTGGAGGATATCGCGGCGGTCGCGGATATCGAGATGGTGGTGGTTATCAAGGTGGTCGTGATTATAGAGATAATGGCGGTTACCAAAATGACAATCCGACGGATAATTCTGGCGGTGAAAATACAGATGACACAGGCACTGGGACTACAGGAACAGGCACTGGGACTACAGGAACAGGCACTGGGACTACAGGAACAGGCACTGGGACTACAGGAACAGGCACTGGGACTACAGGAACAGACACTGGGACTACAGGAACAGACACTGGGACTACAGGAACAGGCACCGGGACCACAGGAACAGGCACCACTGGCAATACTGATAATACAGGCAACACAGGCGGTGGCAATACTGGCGGTGGCAACACAGGCGGTGGCAACACAGGCGGTGGCAATACTGGCGGTGGCAATACTGGCGGTGGCAACACAGGCGGTGGCAATACTGGCGGTGGCAATACTGGTGGTAATGCTGGCGGCAATACTGGTGGTAATGCTGGCGGTAATACAGGCGGTAATACAGGCGGTGGCGGCAATACTGGCAGCCCTAGAATTGGTACAGCGGTAAGTTATGAAAAAGATAAAGATGGAAATGTAATTACGACGACTACATACTCAAATGGGGGTTTCAATTATAAAGAGGTTACAGACAGCAATGGCAAAGGAACCGTAGTAAAAACTGATAAAAATGGTTCTGTAGTAAGCACAACCCCTATTAACACTAATAATGCTGGTGCAAGTGGTACTGTAAATAATGGTGTTGGAAGTTTGGCATCAATTGGAGGACCTACAACGCAAGGGGCTGGCACTACAGGAGCTGGCTCCGTCGATAGGAATAACTTAACGGGAGGAGGATCCGTTAGAACAGTCGGTGAAAATACGATTACGAGCTATACAGATAGTGATACTGGCATTAGATATGTTAAAACGGTAGATAAAGATGGAAATGGTAATTTTGTTGCCTATGGTAGTGATGGCAAGGAAATTGGCAGTTCTGTAGTCAAAGATAATGTTGGTAGCTTACCTTCTATTGATCCAACAAGGACACAACAAGCTATCAACGGAGCAGCACCCGGAGGAGCAGCGCCAGGAGGAGCAGCACCCGGAGGAGCAGCACCCGGAGGAGCAGCACCCGGAGGAGCAGCGCCAGGAGGAGCAACACCAGGAGGAGCAACACCAGGAGGAGCAGCACCAAGAACGCTAACACCACCTAATCCATCAGCAAATCCAA